>JAFQAM010000129.1 GCA_017416885.1 Clostridia bacterium
CTCCCCTTTGATCAGCATATGCTGCTTTCTTTAGTTGCGCCAAGACCTGTTATGATAGGCGGTGCGATTGAGGATGTTTGGGCAGATAACGAGGGGCAAATGCTCTCCTGTTATCTTGCATCAAAAATATGGAAGCTTTATGACAAGGACGGCTTTATTTGTGAAAATAAGCTTCCCTGTGTCAACGATATGTACTTAGACGGTAATATTTGCTTTCATTTAAGACAGGGTGAGCATTTCTTATCAAGATATGATTGGAATGTGTATATGCAAAAGTTTTTGCATATATAGCAGTTAGCGAAATTAGATTTACTCAAGCCACAAAATAGTTGTGGTTATCTCTGTGTAAACTAACTGCTAACCACTGACCACTAACCACTGACTACTAAAATTTACGGAGGAAATTTTTATGAGAATAAGCGCTTTTGCCGATGAAGCATCAAATAGCCTACAAGGGCAAATTGAGGCTTTAAAAAGAAACAATATCGGCTTACTTGAAATCCGCGGCGTTGACGGACAAAACATAAAAGAGGTAAGCTTTGAAAAGGTTAAGGAAATTAAAAAACGCCTTGACGGTAACGGTATCAAGGTGTGGTCTATTGGCTCACCTGTCGGCAAGTACAAGGTGGATGATAATTTTGAAAGACAAATTGAGGAGTTTAAAAGGCTTTGCGAATACGCGCAGTATTTCGGCGCAAACCGCATAAGAATGTTCAGCTTTTTCTCTAAAAATCAGACACAGGTCTTTGAAAATTTACAAAAGCTTGTCGATGTCTGCCCTACGGATGTAATTATGTGTCACGAAAACGAAAAGGGAATTTTCGGTGACGATATTGATTCCTGTCTTGCTATTCACAAGGAATTTGACAGAATTAAAATGGTATTTGACCCTGCTAACTTTGTTCAATGTGATGTTGACACGCTTAAGGCTTGGGAAAAGCTACATACTTATGTTGATTATATGCATATTAAGGATGCGTTAAAGGACAAAAGAGTTGTTCCTGCCGGAAGCGGTATTGGAAACATTGAAGCGTTATTAAAAATGTATAAATCTCAGGGCGGCGAGGTTGTTACATTAGAGCCACACCTTATGGTGTTCGACGGCTTAAAGGACCTTGAAAACGGCGAAAGCATTCAAGATGACGCGCCTGTTTATCCTGACAATAACACTGCATTTGATGCAGGAGCGAAAGCATTATTCACCATTCTTAAGAATATTGAATAATGCAATGAAATCCCTTTGGGAATAAATCCATAAATGGATGAAATCGCTACGCGGTTAAAAATAATTATTTATCCAATCAGCTAACGGCTAAAATACAAAATACAAATAAAAAATACTTTAAAGAGTGGTCATTTATCTAAATGCTAACCGCTATCCAATGACCACTAAATATTACTGAAAGGAATTTTTCTATGAAAATCGGCGCACAATTTTACACAATCAGAGATTACTGTACAAATCTTGAGGATTTCAGCGAAAGCTTAAGAAGGGTTAAGGAAATCGGATATGATTATGTTCAAATATCCGGTGTTTGCTCATATGAGCCTGAATGGTTATCTGAGCAATTAAAAAAATATGATTTAAAATGCGTTCTTACACACTGGGGAGCAGAGGATGTAAAAAACAATACAAAAGAGGTTTTAGAAAAGCATAAGGTTTTCGGTTGTAATTATGTGGGACTGGGCTGTATGCCACCGTGGGCAACTGAGGAAAATACAAAGAAATTTATTGCTGACTTTAAGGAGCCTGCAAAAATTTTAAAGGAAAACGGCGGAAAGCTTTTCTATCACAATCACCACTGTGAGTTTAACAGATGCAAGGACGGCGAAATGATTTTCGATAAGCTTATTAAGGCATTTGAGCCTGATGAAATGTCATTTACTCTTGATACATATTGGGTGCAATTTGGCGGCGGCGATGTATGCGCTTATCTTGAAAAGCTAAAGGGCAGATGCGAATGCATTCACTTAAAGGATTTAGCTATTGTAAATGATGAGCAAAGAATGGCTTCAATTGGAAGCGGCAGTATGAGCTTTGACAGAATTCTTAAGGCGGCTGAGAAGGCAGGCGTACAGTATGCACTTGTTGAGCAGGATAATTGCTACGGCGAGGATCCGTTTGAATGCCTTAAAAAGAGCTATGAATATTTGAAATCACTTGGGTATTAATCTTCAAGTAATCTCGCTAACGGCTAACAGCTAAAAATTCACGGAGAAAATTTCTATGCTACGAACACACGCAAAATACATATACGAAAATGCAATAAAGGATAATTTGCCTGACAATGCGGTGAAAAAAGCACTTGAATGCTTACCTGAGTATAAAGGAAAGCTTATACTTGTAGCGATTGGCAAGGCTGCATATCAAATGGCAAAAACTGCCTATATGTGTCTTGGAAGCAAGGTTACAGGTGGTATTGTTATTACGAAATACGGACACAGTGGCGAGGATTTACCTAACATTGAGATTTGTGAGGCATCACATCCTGTGCTTGATGAAAGCACATTGATTGCCACAAAAAAGGCGCTTGCTTTGACTGAAGGCTTGAGCAAAAATGATTTAGTTTTGTTCTTGGTTTCAGGCGGCGGCTCTGCTCTGTTTGAGGATATTTCCTGTTCCCTTGAGGAAATGCAAGAGCTAACAAGCAATCTTCTTAAATGTGGCGCTTCTATTGAGGAAATAAACACGGTGAGAAAGCATATTTCCAATGTAAAGGGCGGTAAATTTGCTTTACACTGTATGCCTGCACAGATATACGGTATAGTATTGAGTGATGTTATTGGCAACCGTCTTGATATGATTGCATCGGGGCCTACCTGTGTGGATTATACAACGGTTAATGATGCTTTATCAATTTTAGATAAGTATAATATTTCAGTAAACGATAAAATGCGTAGTCTTATTATGAGAGAGACGCCGAAAAATATTGAAAATGCTACGCACTCTATTTCGGGAAGCGTTAGTGAGCTTTGTTTAAGCGCAAAAAAATATGCAAATGAGCTTGGCTATACAGCTGAAATAATAAAAGATGATGAGCAAGGCGAAGCTAAAATGCTCGGAAAATATCTTGGTGAGCTTGCAAAAAAGCACGAAAATTCAGACACTCCCTTGGCTTTTATTGTCGGTGGAGAGACTGTTGTTAATGTTAAAGGCAAGGGCAAGGGCGGACGAAATCAAGAGATTGCATTAAGCGGCGCTATTGAGATAAGAGATATGGACAATGTATGCATATTCTCTGTTGGCTCTGACGGAACTGACGGTCCTACCGATGCTGCCGGCGGCTTTGCTGACGGATATACCTACGAATTAATTGCAAAGCATTGTGTTTCTCCCGAAGCTTTACTTGATGACAATAATGCATATAACGCGCTTATGCTTGCAAACGGGCTTATTATGACAGGTCCTACGGGAACAAATGTAAATGATATCAGCGTTTTATTAATAAATCCTAAAAATTGATTTATTTAAAAATTTAATAAATAAAAAAGCACTCGAATTTTCGAGTGCTTTTTTATGAACTAATCCTGTAAGCCGTGTTCTGTTAAAGACGGTCATCTATCTTTGCCATATGTCGCCATATAGCTCCGCATTTCTGCGTGCCACCCAAGAGAATAGCTAAGCTTTATCGGGCAAATAAAAATCCTCTTATGCGGTGTTGCTTCGGATAGGGTTTACACCCAC
>JAFQAM010000130.1 GCA_017416885.1 Clostridia bacterium
GCTTTTCTTTCTCTGTGCTGTGTGTTGTGGGCGATTTTTGTTCTCACGTGAGTTCAAATCTATTCAGTATCGGAAAATACCCATTTTTCATCTACGAAATCGAACATAAAAATTTCGCCCTTAAAAAGCGAAAATCCCTTGATTTCTCAAGGGATTTCGGGGCGATATCTTTTTTATCGCCCTTTTATGGCAGGGGCGCAAAGACTCGAACTCTGGACACCCAGTTTTGGAGACTGGTGTTCTACCGACTGAACTACACCCCTATATTTAGCCTATGTATTATAGCATAAGTTTTTTGAAATTGCAAGACTTTTTTAAAATTATTTTCTTATTTTAAAAATATAGTGCAAAAACTATAAATTTGTGCTAAAATATAAGACGGAAAAGGGGGGACATTATGAAGCTCTACGCGCCAAAATATTATGAGGATTTTAAATGCATAGCAGATAAATGCACACATAGCTGTTGTATCGGTTGGGAAATTGATGTTGACGATACCGCTATGCTGAAATACGAAAAATCAAAACACTACTATGCTAAAAAAGTGCTTGAAAGCATCGAAAACAGCGACACTCCCCACTTTAAATTATCCTGTGAGGATAGATGCCCACACTTAGATAGCAAGGGACTTTGCAAAATAATTATCAATATGGGCGAGGAATACCTATGCGATATTTGCAGAGAGCATCCGAGATTTTACAACTTCACCAACTACGGCAAGGAAATGGGAATAGGTATGTCCTGTCCCGAAGCCTGTCGCATTATTTTAAACAGTGATGATTATAACGAGCTTGATGTGATTGCAAGAGGAATAGGCGATACCTACCGTATTGACTACGATGCTTTAATTGACAGAGAGAAAATTTATTCAATTTTAAAGAGTGACAGAGGCTTTAATGACAAATTAAATAAGATTTGCAGCGAGTATCAAATAGACCTTAAAGGTATAAGCGAAAAAGCATACTTAGATTGTATTGACAGTCTTGAATACCTAAATAACGAACACATATCGCTGTTTTTTGAGTTTTCCATAGATGCAACCGTGTCAGAGAAAAACGAAAAATACCTTGAAAGAGCGCTTGCTTACTTCATTTATCGACACTGTACCGAATCTATGGATTTTGAGGACTTTAAAATATCGCTTTCCTTCTGTGTTTTCTGCGTATTGCTTTTAGCATCATTGATACAAAATAACAAAGATGTGTATGAATGCGCAAGAGTTATATCTGAGGAAATAGAATATAACACCGATAATATTGAAAAAATAAAGGAGCTGTTTTACTAATGAAATATTGCGATTTGCATAACCACACGGTTTATTCCGACGGAAGCGATACACCAAAGGAGCTTTGCGCTCTTGCCAAGGAAAAGGGAATAGAAGCGCTTGCAATAACCGACCATAATACAGTAGATGGCATATTTGAATTTGAAAAATGCGCCAAGGAATCAGGACTTGAATATGTTCTTGCCACAGAACTGACAACGGAGTACAATGGCATCGAGCTACACCTGATTTGTATGTTCATAAATGAGAAAAATGTACACAGGGTGGCGGATTTTTGTACTTATTTCAGAACGAGAAAGAAAAAAATTAACCAAAGAATGGCGGAAGCTTTGTCAAAGGATATATGCGAAATATCCTATGATGATATGGTAGCGCGCTTTGGCAAAAACATAAACCGCTCACATTTTGCAAAAATTCTTATTGAAAAGGGAATAGTAAAATCCACCGATGAAGCATTTGATACGGTTTTAAAGGAAGGCAACGGCTACTATTTCGTTACTAAGCGCCCCGATGTTTTAGAAACAATAAAAGCGGTAAATTCCTGGGGATGTGTGTCTGTTTTGGCTCATCCGCTTCTTAATTTCACAAATGAACAGCTTGAAAAATTTATGCCATACGCTAAGGATGCAGGGCTTATCGGCTTAGAGGCATATTATTCCAAATATACAAATGAGCAGGTAAAGTACCTTTTAGATCTGTGCGAAAAATACCAACTCATAGCAAGCGGCGGTAGCGATTACCACGGCGAAATTAAAAAAGGCGTAGGACTCGGCTCGGGAAACGCGCCCTATTCCTGCTACGAAAATCTAAAAAACGCATGTAGACAAATTAACTAAAATCTCAGCCTCAAGCTGAGGTTTTTTCTTATATGATTTGTACAAATTGTCAAATATAGTAAATTTGAAGCTGAAATGTTGACATAAAATATATAATTATGATATAATTATTGTGCATAAATATTATTTTATAAAGGAGAATTTTATGAAAAAGAAAATCTTTTTAATGCTTTTCATTATTTCAATGCTTGCTTGTTTATTTGCTCTTTCCGCAAGCGCAGTTGAAATTGACTATAATGAAAAGGCGACACTTTTAGATGGCACAGTATTGCCAATCTATGATGAAAACCAAAATCCACTTATTTGGTTTATCAAGGACGAAAACGCAACAGGTATGGATAAATACGCTTCCGTACCAAATAACCGTAACACAAAGGATGATGCAACGTCCTATGTTACGTTTAACATCAATAGCACATACGGAACAAATCAATTACATGATGTTTACATTAAGTATTGGGATGCAGTTAATAACAAGTATGTTGACTATGGCGAGGGCACAGTAGTAGTATATAATCTTCGTGGTGTTGACACATTATGGTGCGTAGGCTCATATGCAAACGACAGCAACCTTGAATATGTTTATATGCCATCATCATGCAAGGAAGCAGGTACTTATAATGGCTATGCAAAGCTTCAGCTTGTTGACTTCTCATTATCAACAGAATATGAGGGCTTTGGTAAGCAGGCATTCAGAAACTGTACATCACTTCGCGAAATCAGATTTGGTACATCAGAAAACGGCTATGAGCTAAAGAGCGCTCAATATGGATGCTTATTCCAAGGCTGTACAAGTCTTACAACACTTACATTTGCAGACATTTCAAAAATTACAGCAATCGAAGGCGGTGCATTTGAAAATTGCTATGCTTTAACAGGCACATATGAATTTACAGGCGTTACCTCTATCGGTAGCAAATCATTTTATCAGGCTGCAACAAACGACGGCACATACCTCGTTTTAAAATTCCCAAATCTTGTAACCCTTGGCGGTAGCAGCGGCGACACTAACGTGTTCGGTAAATCAGGCGTACAGGAGCTTTACTTTGGCGACGATATTACTACTATGAGCCACAACACCTTTTCAGGCGCAAGCAAGCTTTGGAAGGTTGAATTTGCAGGCATTAGCGAGGGCTTCAACTTCAAGTCCTACACATTTGAGGATTGCTCAGCTTTAAAGGCATTCTCAATTCCTGAGGGCGTAACAGTGCTTCCTGCCCGTATGTTCAAGTCCTGTACAAATTTAAAGGCTGTTTACATTCCGTCAACAGTAACTAAAATTGATTCAGGCTCACAGGATCACTCAACCTTTGCTAACTGCAAGAACCTGTATTTCGTTAATGAGCCGTTCACCTTCACAGGCGACAGCGATATCCCACAAAAGCCTGATGTATATTATTTCCCATCAAATCTCGAATCAATCAGCGGCGAAACCTTTAAAAAGTGCGAGAGCCTTAACAAGACACTTGTATTCGGCGAGAAATTGACAGAGATTAAAAACGCGTGGGCATTTGAGGCAGGCATTAATACTCCAACACTTGAAAACATTGTGTTCCTTGGCGATGTAACAGAGCTTCAGGTAAGCTCCTGGAAGCTTACAGGAAAGATTTATTTCTGTAACAGCGCTGATCTTTCCGCATCCAATGTTACCATTTCAGGTAGCAAGCCAACATCATTCTGTAATGCAGAGGGCAATACAGAGCACCTTTACTTAGTAAACGAAACACTTGCGGCTGATTGCGAAAACAACGCAAAGACACAAACAAGATGCTTCTGCGGCAAGACAGGCGCTGTGGTTGAAGAGCCAAATACAGCTTTAGGCCACGACCACGATTACTTAAACGGAAAAGCAACACTTGTTGCAGTTGTATATGCAGACCTTTCAAAGGACGGCGTAAAGACAGTTAAATGCGGCGTTTGCGGTAAGGACAGTGAGCTTACAGCAGTAAAGGTAATTGACTATAAGGGTTACTCAAAGAACGATAAGGGCGCTATGTGTATGGGCTATAATATCGACCAGGCTGCTCTTAAGGATTATGAATCAAAGAACGGCGCTTTAACATACGGCTTTGTAGCATCTGCAAACAACAATGCTCCTCTTGAAGCAAACGGCGACAAGAAGGAAAATGTAGTAAAGGCAGACCTTACAGGAAGCGTATACAATGCAGTTGACTTCATCTTAACAGCAGACGATTGGACAGCTGAAAGCGTAGCAAATGCGGAAATTTCAATCAACCTCTATGTAATCGTAAATAACGCAGTTAAATACATTACTGTAAACGGTTACAGCGA
>JAFQAM010000131.1 GCA_017416885.1 Clostridia bacterium
GGATGCAAGCAGAGTTTTGGTTAAATACTTTGAACTTTACTATAACTCTGATCGTCTTCATTCGGGTATTGGCTATCTTACACCGAATGAATATTTTGAAAAATTAACTCTTTAATTTGTCTATTAATATTGACAAGTTTCCTCTCTCCGTCGCGGTAGGGGCGACCATTGGTCGTCCGCAATATATCAACATCGTATTCATTCAAATAACAAAAGCGGACATTCGGTAATCTTTACCGTTTGGCTCCGCTTTTTTTATTTTATCATTTTATTACAAACAAAAAGAGAGGTAATAAAATGAACACAGAAAACGGATGGACAAAAATTAAAAATGATATTCACGATGATCCACTACTAAACAAGGATAGTGAATATTTAAGCGTGTGGATATATTTGCTAACACATCAAGCATTCGGCGAGTATCAAGTGATGTTTTGGGGCAATATCATAACATTAAGAGAAGGGCAATTATTGACTTCCCTTAGCGAAATATCAAAAAAGACAGGCGTAACAGTGAGTAAAGTGAATAGAATTTTGAAAAAGCTAAAAAGCGAAAAACGAATTGAAACGCAAACTGATATGCAGAAAACGCTTATAACACTTGGCTTCGTGACAGATTGCGAAATACAAAGTGAAAAAGGAAATGAAAAACGAGTGAAAAACGATTGGAAAACGAAGCAAGAAACAGAAAACGAAAAAGAGAAAAGAAGCAAAAGAGAAAAAGATAAAGAGAAAGAAAATAATAAGACTATTAATACTGTAAAGAATAATATCCCCTCTATATCTCCCCAAGGGGAGACGGGACGAGAGGATTTTCCCCTAACAGAAAAGGATCTTGATAAATGGCTTGAGGAGGACGACGGTATTGACGATTGGGACAAGCTTCAAATTTTTTATAAAAATTTAAATAGCCGTCAGCCGTTAGCCGTTAGCATTCAGCAAGATTGCTATACGGGAAATAACGAAACAAACGGTTTTGATAACACCAATCCTATTCAGCAAAAAAATAAAGCAAATAATGAACTCCCCCCAAAGCCCCCCTCTTGCGACCCCGTCGCAATCACGCAGAATGCGTGTATATCATCAATGCAAGGCATTGCATATCATCGCCCGAAGGGTGCATATCATCAACCGTCAGGTTGTATGTCATTCGCCAAATGCGAAAATGATTTCGGACACGCCCCCGTCCCCTGTCTTGACGAGCTTTTCAGTGTTTTTTGGCAAGAATATCCCAAAAAGGTGGGCAAGGGCTATGCTTTTGAATGCTTTAAAAAGACAAAGCCAACAAAAGAGCTTGTTGACATAATGATAGAAGCAATTAAGAAGCAAAAAAAGAGTGATATGTGGAAGCGCGATAAGGGACAGTACATACCAAATCCGTCAACTTGGTTAAATCAAAAACGGTGGGAGGATGATTTAGGCGGGGACACGGACGAAAATCCTTGGAGTTCATTTAAACTTGGGATTGAGGTATAAATTTAAATTTGATTTTCTGTAAAACTATACCGCTTGAATCCGGTTTTTTATGAGATAATAAAGACAGAGGTTAGATGAAATAACAATTAAAGGGAGTTAAATTAATGACAGAATTAGAAGCAAGATTACAAATGATTGAAAATGCAGTAGGCAACATGCACGAAAAGGATGGATATGACTGTCCGTTATGCAAAAATAAAGGGTTAAGATTTCGTATTCGCGGTGAGGAAATAGTATCAAGACAATGTGAGTGCATTAAGACAAGAAAATCCATTTACTTAATGAGGGAAAGCGGAATAAAAGACCATATGGAAGAAAAATCTCTTGACAATTTTTTAGGTAACGAAAAGCACCAATTAACAATGAGAGAAAAAGCGAGAGCTTACATAGATGATAAATCAAACAAATGGTTTTTCGTTGGCGGTCAATCGGGATGTGGCAAAACACATATTTGCACCGCAATTTGCATGGAACTTATTAAAAAGGGTAATTCCTTAATTTATATGAAGTGGGCAGACGCAACAAGAGAGTTGAAAGATGCTACAAATAATTTTTACTATGATGAACTTATTGAAAAATACAAGAATGTTGGCATATTGTATATTGATGATTTCTTTAAGGTTCAAGCAGGGAAAGAACCGTCAAGTTCTGATGTTCGTATCGCATTTGAAATACTAAATTCAAGACTTCTTGCTAATAAGAAAACAATAATTTCAAGTGAATTTACGCTTAAAGAATTGCTAATTTTCGATGAAGCCACCGTATCAAGAATTTTTGAAATGTCAAATCCTTATGTTGTTAGCATCAGCAAGGACCGCAAGAAAAATCAAAGGATTAAGGATTTGGTTTAGTGGCGGTTAGCTTGATTTAGCTGTTGAGCTTGGCGAAAGCTTTATTCCCTTAATGACAACGGAATAATCAAAATCAGCGGCGCTGATTTCTATATGCTGAGGCAAATTATTCTTGCCATATGATACTGAATAAATACCGTATTCGGTATCGAAGCTGATTACGCCCTCATAGCTTGCGGTGGTGATTGCTTCCTCATTTAATGAAAAAATTCTGCTAAGAGCATAAATGCCCGAAATGTCCTCGTTTTTCAGCGGAATTTTAATTTCGTCCTTAATCACAAAGGAGCTATTTTCGCCAATTTCAAATTTAACGCCTGCTAAGCTTTTTGGCGAAAGAACGGAAATATTTACACTTTTCCCCGCCTTTTTTATTTCCAAATTGAATTTTTCGTTCACAATGCACTCGGCTTCAATGTCATTTTCCTGATAGGATAAAATATTGTATTCATTTTTGCAAGAGCAAAAAAGCAATAAAGATAAAATAAAAGCAAGAATAATTTTTTTCATATTTCCTCCAAAACCGTACTACTTAATCCTATTAAAATGCAAAAAAATTATGACTGCTTAAAAATTTTTATGAAAAAAAGTTGACAGGTGTCTTGACACATCGCTGTAAATGGTGTATAATACCTAAAATTTTAATTTCAGGAGAGACAAATGTTCAATATCGCAGACCTACAAAAGGAAATTATAAGGCTAAAAAAGGAAAAGGATATTTGCATACTTGCTCACGCATATCAGCCTCACAATATTTTAGAGATAGCTGACTTTACAGGCGACTCCTTCGGATTAAGCGTTGAAGCGTCTAAAGCCCCTCAAAAAACAATATTGATGTGCGGCGTTCGCTTTATGGCGCAAAGCGTTAAAATTCTCTGTCCCGATAAAAAGGTTATTCTGTCCCATCCGCAGGCAGGCTGTCCAATGGCAGAGCAAATGACGGTGGAGCAGGTAAGAGAAATGCGCAGGCTACATCCCAATGCGGCAGTAGTAGCGTACATAAATACAACGGCGGAGCTTAAAAATGAGTGCGATGTTTGCGTAACATCTGCATCAGCTCTTAAAATTGTAAAAAATATGGCTGAAAAGGAAATAATTTTTATACCCGACTGTAATTTAGGCTCCTGGATTCAGAACCAGGTTCCCGACAAAAAATTCTATTTTTACAGCGGCGGCTGTCCTGTGCATATGAGCATCAGAAAAAAGGATGTGGACGAAGCAAGAATTCTTTATCCCGGCGCGAAGCTGCTTGTTCATCCCGAGTGTCTTAAGGAGATAACAGAGCAGGCTGATTATGTGGGAAGCACCACAGGCATTATGAAATATGTGGAGAACAGCGAGCACAACGAATTTATTATAGGCACAGACAATTCAATAGCTCAGCATTTGCAATATGCATATCCCGAAAAAAGATTTTATACATTATCAAAATATTGCGTATGCCACGATATGCGTCTTACAACGCTTGTAGATGTGTATAACTGCTTAAAGGGACTAAGCGGCGAGGAAATCACTCTTGACGAGAATGTTCGCCAAGGCGCAAAAAGCTGCATTGATAAGATGATCGCGTACGGCGGGTAGTAAGGTTGCCTTCGGCAAGCTAAATTTGCGTTTCACGCAAGCGAAATTCGGTAAACCGAGCTAAATTCCTAACGGAGCTAAATTCGCTTGTAGGGTACGGGTTTTCCGTACCGCTGTAACGGGAGGGACGACCCCTCCCCTACAATAGCAAATTTAATTTAGCTTCACGCAGTGAAATTTAGCTAACACGAACGAATGTGAATGTTAATTTAGCTACGAAGCAAAGCTGAGTAATTTCGCTAAAACGATGAATTGATTGCGTAGCAATCTCATAACTTAGCGACTCCGTCGCACTAATCGAAAGGAAAAAATATGAAAAAAATACTACCTCTACTATTCGCACTGCTAACCATTCTTCTTTGCTTGGTTTCCTGCCAAAAAGGCGACACCCCAAGCGGTATGAAGCTTGCCTCGGACACATCGATGGTACAATACTCTCTTTATGTGCCGAAAAGCTGGATAATTGACAGCTCCGATAATGTTTCGGCAGCTCATGTATCTGACACTGACAGAACAGGAATAAGCATTAAAAAGACAAGCTACACTGATGAAAGCGCTTGGTGGAGTGATTATAAAAATGCAGTTTCAGCTACCTTTAGCGATTTTAATTTAACCGTTGAAGGCGAGGATATTGTTATAGACAAGCTCAATGCTAAAAAGTATGTATTTACTTGCAGCTTTCACGGTGAGAGCTTCCACAAATATGAGGTTATTTCCGTGAAAAATAGCGACTCTGTGTACGAAATCAGCATAAAATATCAAGGCTCATCCAAGGACGGCAAGATAAGCTATACCGATGAAATGCACAAGGATGCTATCAAGAAAATTTTAGATAATTTTAAGTTCAATGATGCATTAACCGAGGGAAATGAGATTTCCTATCAAGAGGAAAACACACCTGAGGGAATGGAATGCGCATCTGACACAAAAATAGTTGATTACTGTCTTTTTGTGCCATCATCCTGGATAGTTGAAAAGACTGTTGGTACTGTTTCCTCTGCTTATGTAAGCGAAAGCGACAAAACAAATGTAAGCGTAATGCAATGGAATGTGGATAGCTACGACTATAACAAGTGGTGGAACGAATACAAGCTTCAGCTTTTCAGCTCCTTTGACAGAAGCGCCCTTATCCTTGATGATAAGGGACAGGTTAAGGTGGATGAAAATAATAATATTCAGCATTCAGAGTCAGATATTGTTAAGCTGAAGAGCGAGGCGGTTGACACTAAATTAGGCGAAAATGAAGCCAAAAAATATGAGTATTCCGTAAAAATAGGCGACTCTGTGTATGATTATACGGTTTTTGCCACAATGCACAGAGCAAGCGTGTATGTTATGACTTTTACCTTTAAGGCTGAAAACGATAACACAATTTATAATGCTGATATAGACAAAATTACAACAAATTTCAGGTTTAATTAATATGGAAGTTTATTTTGATAATAGCGCGACTACAAAAATTTCAAGTGGCGCAGTGGCAAAAATGAATGAGGTAATGGATAAGCATTTTGGCAATCCGTCATCCTTACATAAGATAGGACTTGACGCAGAGCATATTTTAAGCGAAGCAAGAGGAATAATTTTAAATGCTCTTGGCATTGTGCGAGGTGTTCGCGGTGAGCTTATTTTCACATCAGGCGGTACTGAGTCCAACAATATTGCCATTTTTGGCTCTGTTTTTGCAAAAGCAAGACAGAATAATGAAATAATTTTAACAACGGACAGTGAGCACGCGTCCGTGTCTGCCCCTCTTGAATATCTTGAGAAAAAAGGCTTTAAGATTATAAGAGTGCCAACCAAGCAAGGCGAGCTTGATTTAGATTTTATAAGAGCTAACGCAAAAGGCGCGATTTTAGCTACATTTATGCATGTAAATAACGAAACAGGCGCGCTTTATAATTTAAGCGAAGCTTTTAAAATAGTCAAGGAAGTGTCGCCTAACTGTGTTACACACGCAGATTGTGTACAATCCTTTATGAAGGTAAAATTCACTAAAAAATCCTTAGGCGCTGACCTTATTTCCGTAAGCGCACACAAGATAAACGGCGCAAAGGGAGTTGGCGCGCTTTATATTGCCCCCGAGATAATAAAGCAAAAGAAGGTTGTACCTATATTTTTAGGCGGCGGTCAAGAGGAAAGCTTCCGTTCAGGCACTGAAAATGTGTACGGTATTGCCGCATTTGGTGAGGCAACTAAGGAGCATTTTGCTAAAATTGATGCAGAGATAGAAAAAATGAGCTCTGTTCGTGAATTTTTAGTTGAAAATTTAAAAAATACCGAGGGAGTGTCGCTAAATTTACCTGAAAATAACGCTCCACATATATTAAATATGTCGGTTGTCGGTATTAGAAGCGAAATTACATTGCACGATTTGTCATCAAAGGGAGTATATGTGTCAAGTGGCTCTGCTTGTTCATCAAACGGTCCTAAAAAAGCTCACAATCCCCTTACCGCATTCGGTCTTGACACAAAAATGGCAGATAGCGCTATTAGAGTCAGCCTCTGCCCCGATAATACGGTAGAAGAAGCACAGTATTTTATTGAGTGTCTAAAAGAAACCATTAACAAGCGAGCAAAACGAGCTTAAATCAGTTAACAAATCTCGCTGACAGCTAACTGCTAACTGCTGGCGGCTGTTTTCGACGAAGGAGAAAACCAACAATGAAGTTATTATTAGGCAGACCAAAAACAAATGAAGGAAGATTGCCAAAGGAAATCAGAGTATATGATTTGCTTGACTCTCTTAATATAGAATATTACAGAATTGACCACTCCCCTGCCAATCATTTTGAGGATTGCGAGGAAATTGAGAAGGCGCTTGACAATGTGCTTTGCAAGAATTTATTCTTATGCAACAGGCAGCATACAAAATTTTATATGCTTATGATGCCGGCAGATAAGGTTTTTAAAACCAAGGAGCTATCAAGTCAAATTGGCTCGTCCCGTTTATCCTTTGCAGAGAGTGAGTATATGGAAAGGTTTCTTGATGTAACTCCCGGATCTGTGAGCATTATGGGGCTTATGAATGACAAGGAAAACAATGTGCAATTGCTTGTTGACGAGGATGTACTAAA
>JAFQAM010000132.1 GCA_017416885.1 Clostridia bacterium
GATGATTTAGGCGGGGACACGGACGAAAATCCTTGGAGTTCATTTAAACTTGGGATTGAGGTATAAATTTAAATTTGATTTTCTGTAAAACTTTACCGCTTGACTCCGGTTTTTTTATGCAATAATTAGATTAGAGAGCAGGAGGGGAAGGGTGTAGGGTGTAGGATGTAGGGTGTGTTCCTCATTTTGCGAAGCAAAGTAATTTAACTGAAAGCAATAAAGTTTGGTAAATGAAAATGTTGATTGCCAATGCTTAAAGTTTTTAGGTAAATTATTCCGCTTCGCTACATAGGTAAATTACAAAACTTCGTTTTGTAGGTAAATTAATGCTCAAATGCTTTCGCATTAGGTAAATTACTTGCAAAGCAAGTAGTGAGTGATGAAGGCACTGATAGGTAAATTATGCCGCAGGCATCATAGAGTTCTCCCAAAGGGAGAAGAAGGAGCGAATATGAACGAACCAATAAGATTTAAAGAAGTGTTAAATAAATTGCTTTCAAAAAAGGTGGATGTGGGGACAATGTCGGAGCCGATACAAAAGCTGGCTAACGGCAAGAAAATCACCTTGCTTGAGGCGGTTTTAATATCGCAAATTAACAAGGCGCTTGGGGGAGATAATACGGCGGCTGCGTTTTTGCGTGATACATCAGGCAACAAGCTTAAGGATTCCACCGGTGAGACGGTGGTGAGGTTTAAGTTTGAGGATTTGTAACAAGCTTGCTTGTTACATCATTTACGCAAAGCGTAAATATATCGAATTACGACGGAGTCGTAATATATCGACACCGAAGGTGGAATAGCTTTAAGTATTGTTAGACGAGGCTGTTTGTTTTCTGCTTGCTACGCAAGTCGATATATTTTTGCAAGCAAAAATTCGATATAATTTGCTAAAGCAAATTTCGATATATTTTCCGTTGGAAAATTCGATATATTTCGCAAAGCGAAATGAGAAAGAAAGGAGTAAAATGAAATTAGGAGAAATAAAATTACAATCATTATCATTAATTTACCCGGATTTAGCGGTGGAATATGATGAGGAGAGCTTGGCGGACAAGGTATATGAGCTAAAGTCAAGTCACAGCTTTGCGCCTTATCTTATTGCCTCGGTGGGGGCGGTGAACAGAGCATTTGCTCAGATTGAGGGCAGACTGCTTTCGGGGACTGATACGGTTACCTTTGATTTAACAAGGGAAAATTTTAAAAACAACAGAATTTCAATTGATTGCTACAACGGTATTCTTAAAATAACCGAGGTAAAAATTAATGGAAGCAGCGTTCCCTTTGAGGTTGTCAAGGGGAAAATCAAGGTTGATTTTTCAGCACAGGGTGTGTGCGAGTTAACCTATTTTAAGAAAATTAAAAGGATAAGCCATCTTACAGGAAGCGATTATGAAATTGACTTAAACGGTCTTGAAGCAATGCTTCCTTACTATATAAAGTGGGAGCTTTTATGCGCTGACAATAAAGACGAGGCGGAAAACGCAAGAGCGATATTTGAAAAAGCCCTTGATAGCTTTGAAAGCGCGCAAGCCACCGCTTTAAGCGAGACTGCTTATTCCTTAAGGAGAATTTAATGAGACTAAATTCTAACAAGAAAATTTACACGCCAAAATCACTTTTGGGCATTGAAAATTGCGATCCTCTTGCAATCAGAGAAGGCAGATGCGCATTTTCTGAAAATCTTTTATACAGTGACGGCGTACTAAAAAAGCGAAACGGCTGGGAGGAAAAATACCGTTTTACAGATGAAAGCGGCGAGGGGCTGACGGTTTACGGCATTTACAAATATATGGACGATGTGATTTTTCACGCAGGGGACCGTTTATATAGAAATGAAATGCGCATTTTATGTCAGCCGCTTCCACGGGTAAGAAGCTACGGATTTGAATGGAATGATCTTTTATATATCGTTTCAGGCGGCGAAATATACATATATGACGGTGAAAATGTAACCAACATTTACGATAGCGGCTATGCATATATTCCAACCACCATGAAAAATATTTCCCCGATTCATATGGAGTCAACCGAAGTCCCGGGAGAGAGCGAAAGCATAATTACGCCCCGACGGAAAAATACTCTTATAGGAGTCAGCGAAGGACATTCAAGATATCTGCTTGACGGAAAGCTTGACAGAGACGAGGCGGTTAAGGTGAATGTGAAAATTCTTGCAAAGCAGGGAGCTGATACACATTACTATGCGTTTGAGAGTAACTCTTCAAGGCTTTGCATCGGGGATATGGCGGGCATTATGGGAATTGACGGGGATATAGCAAGCGACTTGCTTTCGGGTGAGGGAGTGAGCGTAAATCTATCGTCGGTAAGCGAAATTGAGTTCTTTTTCAAGACGCCGATCAAGGTGACCGAGGCAAGCCTTTACGCAAAAAGCGGAACAGGAGTACCGAGGACAAGATTTTTCTACGGTGACACTGAGCTACACGATACGGGAACGGTTGGCACGGAGTCAACAATTGATTTAAACACCGTCTTAAAGGACAAGGTAATTGACAGAATAAGAATTCACGGAAATTATGGCGTTGGCTTAATGAATGAAATCCGCATTTTTGGCAGAAGGCGATACAGCGGATATGTGGAGCTTAGCTATAACGAAAGCAACGTTGAATTTTTAAAGGGAATTAACCCTGTGTCTATAAATGACGCTTTCGGAAGACCGCTTTCCTTATACACAAACGAGGAAGGAAGCGCAAAATCAAGCAATGTCATCTATTTTGAAGCTGCGCTAAACGGAGCTACGATTATTAATATCGGATATAACGCGAAAGGCGATTCCGATATATCAAGCAACATTGAGGTTGAATACGGCGTAACGGACAGTGAAAAATTAAATTTTAAGATAGGTGAACTCTGTAAAACAGACACAGGCAGGACTGCTTTGGTTTTATCCGATGCTGAAAGCGTGTGCTTATCCTCCTTTAGCGAGGGGCTTTCCTATTTCCCGAAATCAAGTCGATTGAAGCTTGACGGTATTACCTCTTTATGTATGGGCGAGAACGGAGAGCTTTATGTGTTCAGCCGTGACACAAGCATTTCTGTAATGCTTACCGAAAACGATGGAAAGCTAAGCTATTCCTTGGCAGGATACAGCAATCAAGGGGGAGCTATAAGCCACGGCGCTTCAAAAACGGTGAACCGCGACACCATTTCCCTTTCAGATGAGGGAATATTCGGCTCAGCTCCCGATAAAAAATGCAGAGCGCGACGGGGTGAGGCGATCAAGGGGATGATTAAGGACAAGGAAAACGCCATAGCCGTAGAGCATAACGGCTGTTATTATCTGTTTGCTGACGGAGTAGCATATGTGGCAGACACAAGGCTGAAATCCTACGAAAATAACCGTCTTGACAGTGATTTTCAGTACGAATGGTGGCGTTTAAACAATATAGGCGCAACCTACGCGGCTGAAATTAACGGCGAAATTTACATTGGCAGAGAGGACGGCAGAGTGGTGCTTTTCGGTGATGGGTACAGTGATATATATTATGAGCATTTGCAGGCGGGAAGCTATCTTTTTGACAAAAAAGAGGGGGATGTATCAATAATTTACCTTGATAAGAGCTTAAATGCGTGCGCGTATGATAAGCTTTTACTGTCAGATTGCTATAAAAGCATATGCGAAATTAAGGGACAGAGTGAAAACGAAAGCAGTCTTATGCTTCAGCTTAGTCCCCGCGATTTTCTTGATGTTATGGGATGTATAAAAATCTATCCCGAAATGACTGTCTATTTAGCAGACGGAAACGGAAATACAGAAAAAGCCGTAATTGGCGATTCAGACGCATTTACATATACTGTATCTATTAAAAAACCGCAAAATATTCACACATATACGCATATTTTATTAAAATGCGACGGTGAGGAATACACTCTTGAGAGCGAAAATGACTATTATTTGCTTTTAGATAGCTATGGCGATCCGATTAAGCTATATGACAAGGAAAATGCGCATTTAAGACTGAAAAAATCCACACCTGTATCGGTGGAATATGTGAGCAGACCTCTTTTGAGTAATGGCGAAGCTAAATTTCTGTACGGGGTGGAGATTGAGCTTACAGGGGACAGCGAGGGGCTGACCGTCATTGATTACGAAACCGACAAGACGGCAGGGCGCCGTCAATTATATTCAAGCGGTGAATTTGATCTTAACAGATTTGCGTTCGGCGATTTATCCTTTGATGCTTCTCTTAAAAAGAAGCATTATTTAAGGACATTTGAGCACGGCTTTGAGTATGCGGTGTTAAGGATTAAGCATTCTTGCGCGTGCGGTTTGGGGATTAAGTCCTACGGATTAATATATAGCTAATTGCGAAGCAACTTCACTACGCGAAGCGTCAACATTGCAACGCAACTTCACTGACGAAGTTAACTTCACTACGAAGTAACTTCACACGATTTCTTTTGTTAAAACAGCTTATTTATATAAATGAATTATCTAAATGTGAAGTTTTGACAAGCGTTCCTAAAACTCATTCTTCGTTTTGGGAACAGCTGTGCAAAGTGAAGTTTGCTATGCAAGTGAAGTTTTACTGCGTAAAAGGAAACGCACGCAAGCGTGCAGTGAAGAGCTGCTTCGCAAGTCGATATATTTTCCTTGCGGAAAATTCGATATATTTCGCAAAGCGAAATGAGAAAGAAAGGAGAAAAAAGAAAATGAACTACAATTTTACAGAAGAAGAAATAAACAAAATTTTGCTTCACTCACCTATGGTATTGCCCAACAATCCCAAGGAGCACGGGCTGACGGGCAATAACATAAAATCATACTTTTACGATTTTATAAGAAGGCTGATGGTGCTTTTAAATGAGCATTTTGTGCTTATTGAAAGAGATAAGGCATCATCAATTATAAGTCACGATACAGGTGAATCATCCCACAGTGACATAAGAAAAATGATTGCGGATTTGGTTAGCCGTGACACTGAGCTTGGCAATGCCATTGACAATCATTACAAGGAAATAAATCTTGCTCACGATGATATTAAAGCTAAGATTTTAAGCGATATTTCAGCGCATAATCTTGATGAATACGCGCACAGAGCCTTACGCGCTGATTTAGCCTCGGTTAAGGAAACGGCGGAAAATGCGCTTAATTTTGCCCAGGGTAAAAGTAAAATCTATCCTGTTAAGAATGTAAGCGAAATGCTTTCAAGATTAAGCGATGACCTTAATATCGGCGACAAATTTGTGTTGCTTGATAAGAATGTGCCTGACTTTACGCTTTTTGAAAAGAATAGCGCAAGCGGTACTGACATTACAAGTGTAAGCGAATATATCCCCGGGGAGAGCTATCTTTATAACGGCTATTTGCTTGTCGCATCTGAAAGCGGAATTGATACAAGCAAATTTGTCAGAGATGAGGAGCTGGAGCTGCTTAATCTAATTGTCAGCCAGATTGATATGGAGCTTGAAAGCAGTGTAAAATCGCTTCAAAATCAGCTGAATAATAAGGAAAGCGTTTACACGGTAGCTAATGAAAGCGGTGAGACGGTAACGCTTCAGAATAAGACGGAGCATAATTTAGGGCTTCGCGCAAGTGCTTCCTTATCGTTGCCGTCTGATGTATCAGAGGATTTTGAGTGCATTGTCAATTTTCGCTCAGGAGAAAGCCCAACGGTGTTTTCCTGCGAGGGCATTATTATGACGCAGGATGACTGCTACAAGGGATCATTCACACCTTGCAAGAACCGCATTTATGAGATTAACATTAAAAATGTTGACGGCGTGATTATTGGCAAAGTTGGATGTTGTGATTATGCTGTGTAATCGAAACATTTACGCAAAGCGTAAATATATCGAATTTGCGTAGCAAATATATCGAATTTCACGCAGTGAAATATATCGAATTACGACGGAGTCGTAATATATCGACACCGAAGGTGGAATAGCTTTAAGTATTGTAAGACAGGACTTTTTGTTTTCTGCTTGCTACGCAAGTCGATATATTTTTGCAAGCAAAAATTAGATATAAGAACCTGCTACGCAGAACCTTGTTACTGCGTAATAATTGCTACGCAATTTCGATATATTTTCCGTTGGAAAATTCGATATATTTCGCAAAGCGAAATGAGAACGAAAGGAGTTTATAATATGAATCATTTTAAAAATCACAGACGGAAATTAACCAAGAGCTTTAATGTGCGAGGCTATGAAAAAAGCGTGCACAGTGACGGTGATACAATTTCGCTGCCAAGCTCATCGGGAATTTTAAGAGAGCTGAAAATACAAGGCAAAACAGAGCAAAAGCAGTATCAGGGCTATAATTTACTTGATATTAATAATCCTATCGTTGCAGAATCAACAGGCTATGAGGTTATTGACAATAGCTCAATTGTTTTTACACCAACGCAAAATCACGCAACATTTAGGTATTTAATTAAGGTTGAAATAGGAAAGCAATATGCGGTGAGTACTGAGAATGTGTTTAATACTTTAACAACAAATACATCCTTAAACAGAATTGGTGTCGGTAACACTGTCAACCCTGACACGCACGAATACGGATATGTAAAAAAGGATGAGCCTTTGACATTTACCGCAACAAGCGAGGATTTATATATTAAAGGCTATGCTTGTTTTACTTATAACGAAGGACAGGCCTCCACGGTTATTAAGCCAATGGTGGTTGAGGGCGGCGAGGTTAAAGAGTATGAGGAATATTTTGGAGGCGCTTCGTCGCCAAATGATGGGTTTCCGCAAAAAATCACGCATACAGAAAATGTATGTAGGCTAAGCGGTATAAATTTAGCATATGTTGGTACGCCTTACAAGAGTTATCAATATGCAAAATATGAGAAAATAAACGATAATGATTTTTATCTTATACCGACTAGCAAGACAACAAGCCACTCAAAATATGTGCACTTTAAATATCAAGTAAAGCGAAATACTTATTACAGAGTGAAAGCAAATTTAACACGAATCGGCAATTTTAACAGTAACAGTCAAATTCTTTGCTTCAGTGACGGTAATTTGTATATTAGCGGAACATCCAATATTGTGAACACTGAAAAGCATAATTACAATATGGTGGTCAACTCAGGCGACAGTGACACATTAACAGTAGGCTTTGTTGTTATGTCTAGTGTTGTTATCGGTGAGGAAAACGATATAAAGCTGCTTGTTGAGGATTTTTCCATAACCGAGGGAAAAGACGAAAAACCGTACGAGCCGTATGTACAGCAGCTTGAAATCAATTGGGACTGTACGCTTATGGGTATAGACGGCTACAATGATATTTTGACTGTTGATTGCGCAGAAAAATCTATTAAGCTAAATAAAAAGGTTAAGAGCGTATATATCAAGGATTTGCATCCGGGGGATATGACTGTTACGGAAAGCAACGGATATTACGGCGTGGAAATTCGCAATCTTACACAGTGGAGAGTGGGAACAAAAGCATATTGCACCCACTGTAAAATGTATGACAGTGAAAATTACACCGAAGGGCAAATGTGCTTTGAGCTTACAAGCGACGGTTATTTAAGCACCTTGTATTTTTACAACACTGAAAGCGCCACTGTCGATGAATTTATAGCTTATGCAAGCGAAAGCAATCTGATGATAGCTTATGTTATGAAAAACGAGGAAAATACAGAGCTTGAATATAATTTGTCAAGTGAGATATTACCGTATAATGCCACATCGGTAATAGAGGCGGAAAACGCAAACGGAATTGATGTTATATATTACTCATTACAAGAATAAAGGAGAAAAAATGAAAAGATTATTATTACTGTTATTTATACTTATTTTTGCTTGTAGCTTGATTTTAGTAGCTTCAGCAAATGAGACCGAGCAGAGCTCAAATGATGCTGCTTTCTCAAATGATGTTGAGCAGAGCTCAAATGATGAGCCTACATCCTACACCCTACATCCTACACCCTTGAAGGAATATATTGAGGAAAAAATTATGCCTATAATTGTAGGCGTGATAACCTCAATAATTGCTCTTTTATCCACACTTAAAGGCGTATTTTCGGCTTTAAAGGGACTAAAGGATAGCAAGGCTGTATTCGATAAGGAGCAGGAGAAAATACGCCGGGAGAGCGCAAGGGAGCTTGAAAAAATCACTGAAAGGTACGGCGAAATTAAAAGGGAGCTTGAAAGCATATACAAGCTTTCGCCACAGATTGAAGCGGTTGACAAAAGAACTATGCTTCTTACAAAGGAAATAGCTAACTTATCTAAAATAATCAGCCTTGGATACACATCAGACAAGGAGCTTATCAAGGACGGTAAAGCAAGGGAAAGCATAGTGCTTGCAAATAAAAACGGGGAGCTGATTGAGAGTGAGACGGTTTAGAATATTTATTTTATATCTTATGTCGGTTGCATTCAGTGTATGTCCGCTTCTTACATATTTAATTATTTACAGAGACAGATATTTTTGCACTAAATACGATGCAATCAAGCTTTTCTCGGGCGGACTGATTTTAATTACAATGCTTATTTTAAAAATGCTCAAAAAGCTGAAAATTCCCTCAGGAGTGTCGCTTTTCGGACTGATTTGTGTGCTTTCCTACTTGCTTACGCCAATTATACAGGATTTAACCGTGCTATCCTTTTTGGCTTTGGTTGGCGAGATTTGCGATGTTATTATAGGCGTGCTGATATCAAGAGAAAAAAGAAAGCTTTCAGCAATCGAAACGGCAAGCCAAATAAAGAAACTAATTTAAGAGTGAATTATGGAAAAGAATAACTTTTTAGAAAATTTATACAAGAATGCGGGATATTATTGCGTTGCGTTAATTTCGTTTATTTATATTGCAAGCTCACTGATTTTAATATCAAAAACAGGCAAGAGCGTATATGAAATTATCGGCACAGGCTTCCTTAGCTTGGTGGTGGGCAGCTTGATTAACAGCTCGCTTCGTAGCGTAGGCTTAAGGCGTGGCGAAAACGATGACAGATTGGCGGAAGCATTGTCAAAGCACGCTTTAGCGGTTGAAAAAATCGCGCCGAAAATTGATTTGCTTGACGGTTTTTGCGAAAAGGAAAACAAAATCGTAATTAAAAGAATAAGAATGAAGCTTCTTGCATCCGCAGGCTTAAAATATGATGATTGCTTCGACGAAAACGGAGTTTGCAAGGAGCTTGATTTCAGCCTTATGGGGGGA
Organism: Clostridia bacterium; assembly: GCA_017416885.1. Classification (GTDB taxonomy): domain Bacteria; phylum Bacillota; class Clostridia; order Oscillospirales; family CAG-272; genus RGIG2000. The sequence goes on from JAFQAM010000132.1 coordinate 9,135, forward strand.
GCTTGCTCCTCTCGTGAGGGAAGCTCCTTTTTTAGCAAAATGGAGCAAAAAAGGAAAATCAACCGAATGAAAAAGTCATACAGTAAGGCGGTAAAGCTAAAAATCAAGGAGCTTACGCCAAGCGCGCTTTTATCTGATGGCGGTGGGAATGCAAGCCCCTTTGATTTTGGCAAAAGTAAGAGTGGCTATAACAAATCACGGGGAGTCAGCGATATTGCCGCGCGTATAGTAATGGCTCTTATTTTCGGATATTTCGGGGTGAGCTTAGTCAGCGAAATTAACTTTGCCGCATTAATATGGAACAGCCTACAAATTGTTATGTATATTGCAAGCGGAGCTATCGGAATGTATTCCACATATATGTGGATAGTTGGCGATTACCGACAGGGGATACTAAGAAAAATTGAGTATCTAAACAGATTTCTTGCTTGCACAAGTGATAAATAATGGACCGTGTGTGCATTAATGCGACTTGTCGCATTTCAAGAAGCGAAGCTTCATTTCAAGATTGCGAAGCAATCATTTCAAGTGTGAAGCACATTTCATTCTGCGAAGCAGACATTTAATCATTATCAACCGAAAAGCATAATTGAAAGCAATAAAACAACCAAAAGACTTGTCTTTTGGTTGTTTTTGTAGTAAAATAGATTTTAATGGTTAGCCGCCAGCCGCCAGCCGCCAGCAGTTAGCCGCCAGCCGCCAGCAGTTAGCTGATAGCTGATACTCACATTTACGCAAAGCATAAATATATCGACTACTGAAGGTGGAATAGCTACAAGTATTAGTGGACAAAGCTTTTTGTTTTCTGCTTGCTACGCAAGTCGATATATTTCACTGCGTGAAATTCGATATAGCCTACGGCTTCGATATATTTCGCAAGCGAAATTCGATATATTTTGCTGCGCAAAATGAGAGATACCCCCCTGTGAGCGAAGCGAACCCCTATACCCTATAACCTATATCCTATACCCTATATCCTATATCCTATACCCTATACCCTATACAAAAATACAACCTTCGGTGTGATTGCGACTTTGTCGCAGAAAGGAGCAAAATCAATGAAATACAATGATATAGTAAACGAGTTAAATAGCTACATCATAGAAAACTCTGATATAGAAGCGGAAATTATATTAAATCATCTTTTTGGAGTGAACAAGGCAAATATAATTTTTGACCGTGAAAGAGAATACGAGGACGAAAAAATCAAGAGTATTTTAGAAAAAAGGCGTCAGCACATTCCGCTTCAGCACATAATTGGCAAGTGGTATTTTATGGGGCGTGAATTTTATGTGTCTCCCGATACGCTAATACCAAGACCTGACACGGAAATTTTAGTGGAAAATGCTCTCCGCGAGCTAAAAAGCGGGGGGAGTGTGGCTGATTTATGCGCAGGCAGTGGCTGTATCGGTATTTCTATGCTTGTTTACCGCGAGGACATTTCCTCAATGCTGCTTTGCGATATTTCAAAAAATGCTCTGAATATAGCCAAAAAGAATGCAATTGCGAACACAGTATCGGGTAAATGCACATTTTTATGTGGGGACATTACAAGAGATTTGCCAAACACAAAATTTGATATGATTGTATCTAATCCGCCATATATTCCAAGTAAGGACATTGCATTTTTATCTGATGAGGTTAAAAAAGAGCCAATGATAGCTCTTGACGGAGGAGAAGACGGACTTGATATTATACGCTTTTTAATTGGCGAGGGACTTTCCTACCTTAACGAAAACGGCAAAATGCTTATTGAATTTGGCTACGATCAAAGTGAAATTATGGATACTCTCCTTGACAAAAAACAAAAGGAAGGCAAAATCAAGCATTATGAGATTATTAAGGACTACGGCGGAAATGACAGAGTTGCGTTGATCATTGTTTGATAACAACCATTTTATGTAAAAAAATACAAAAAAATAGCCAAGAGGTATTGCCTTTTGGCTTTTTTTGTTGTAGAATGGTAGTATCGTATATTATAAAAACTTTTATATTTATATATGGCAGTTATTTGTTAGCGAGCTGTAAGTCTAACCGCTGACCACTGACCACTAGCCACTGACCACTATTTTATGACTGAAAGGAATAAAATCTATGAAAACCTGTCCAAAATGTAATGCAAGCGTAATTGACACCGCAAAATTCTGTAACAAATGCGGTAATAATTTCCAAACAAACGAAAATATTTTCTGTACCGAATGCGGTGCAAGGCTTCAACCTGACAGCGCTTTTTGCGTTGAATGTGGCGCAACTGTTCAAAATGGGGAAGTTGGATTTGACCTCAGTATCATTTCATCCCTTGAAAACGAGGCAAGCGCACAGCTTAACAGTGAAAGATTTTATAACAATGCAATTGTTGACGGAACGAAATTGATTAAGTATAGAGGAAATGACGATACTGTTTATATTCCCGACGGAATAACCTCCATTGAACCACAAGCATTTGACTACAAGCATAAGCTGAAAAAATTAAGGTTACCTGCAAGCTGCAGTAATATTCAAGGCATAGCATTACCTGATTGCATAGAGCAGATAGAGGTTGACTCATGCAGTATGCACTTCAAAATGGTTGACGGCGTGCTTTTTACTTATGACGGACGCGAGCTTATTAAGGCTACGACGAATATAAGAGGATTTTACAGTATTCCAAGCACCGTTGAAAATATCCATGTTGGCGCATTTGAAGGTAACGACGGTATTACGCAAATCGATATTCCGAGCAGTGTAAGGTGTATAGGTGCTATGGCGTTTTCAGGCTGTCGGGGATTAAAAGCGGTCAGAATAAGCGGTAACTATTTGGAAATTGGTTTTTGGGCATTCAATTGTTGCGATGCTTTAACCACTCTTGAACTAAATAACGGAGTAAGAAAAATATGCGAGAGCGCGTTTGAGAGCTGTTCTTCCCTTTCAAGCGTAGCAATTCCAAGCACGGTTAATCTTATTGAATACGCTGCATTTAAGGAGTGCAGAGGATTAAGAACCGTAAGAATATTTGGCAGTGATTTGGAAATTGGCCGTTATGCGTTTATGTTCTGTCCAAATATATATGAGATTGAACTGAAAAACGGTGTAAGAGTATTAAGAGAAGGCGTATTTAGCGATTGTAACTGCCTTGAAACCGTTGAAATTCCAAGAACACTTGAAACCATAGAAAATTATGTGTTCGGTACGGAGCATGGACTAAAAACCTTAAAGGTGCCAAGAGGAATCGATGTTGATGTATATAAGTTTGGTGGCAGTTGTGATACGAAAATAGTATATATAGATTAAACGAAAGAGGCATAAATATGAAAAATTGTCCAAATTGCAACGCAAGTGTAATTGACACTGCAAAATTCTGCCACAAGTGCAGATTTAACATAAAAAAGTATGAGGATGAGCAAGCAAGCGCGGTTTTATACTGTACTGAGTGTGGCGCTGAATTACAGCCTGATGCTTCATTTTGCACCGAGTGCGGCGCAGATGTGGTAAACGGAAACGAGCCTACCTTATCCTTAGATGAAGACACATTAAATCTTGACGGTATTGCTAATCTATCAAGCTTGGCAAATGAGCAAATGTATCAGCAAAACGGATTTACCGTTGAAAACGGAGTTCTTACAGGCTACACGGGCAAAAAGAGAAACATTACGATTTTTGGCTCTATTGAGGAAATTTTCGACGGAGTATTTGAAAACAATCAAATTATCACTTGCGTGGAAATTGAAGAGGGAGTTAAAAGCATAGGAAGAAAAGCGTTTGCCTCATGCTCATCTCTTATTGAAATCTCTATTCCTGCAAGCTGCAAAATTATTTATACCGATACATTTAAGAACACATCTCTTAACACCCTTATTTTAGGCTCTACCTTCTATAAGGAAAGCGTTATTAAGGCTTGCTTAAGTGATAAGGCCCAAGATAGAGCCGACCTTGTAAGCATTAAGGATTTCGTTACAGAATGTGATGGCAAATCAAGAGTTAACATTGTGGGCATTGAAAATGCTATTTTAGGCAAAATCAAAGAGGAAGAGGACAAAATAGCCGAGGAAAAGCGCAAGGAACAAGAACGCATAGAGGCGGAAAGAAGGCGCAAAGAGGAAGAGGAAAGAAACTCAATATATAGTCAGTATAATGCAGGAACAACCCACACCATCGGCGCTTATAATCATGGAATTTCTACACAAGGCATTGAGTGGAAGGTTCTTGAAAGAAACGGCAATAAGGCGCTTTTAATTTCCAAATATATCATTGACAGACAAAAGTTTAACGAAAGCGCTGAAACGGTCGATTGGGAAAGGTCCTCTATTCGTAAATGGCTCAATAACTATTTTTATAAAATTGCTTTTACCGAAACTGAAAAAAGCAAGATTTTAACTACCGCTTTGAAAAATACGCCAAACCAACAGCACGGTACAAGCAGCGGTAATGATACAAACGATAAAATATTCTTGTTAAGCGCTGATGAAGTTCAAAAATACTACAAAACCTTTAATGAAACAAGATGTCAAGTAACATTATTTGCAAAGAACAATGGCGCATACTGCGATGGTGCATACTTCGGCTATTGGTGGCTTCGTACCGCAGGACAGTTCCCACAAAATGCATCATACATTTTCTATACAGGAGGCATATCTCAAATGGGCTACGATGTTACAGGAACGATATTTGGCGTCCGCCCTGCTATGTGGATTTCTTTGGAATAGAAATCCACATAGCAGCTAAATTTGCGGCGTGCCGCAAGCTAAATTTGCTTCGCAAGCGAAATTCACTGCGTGAGCTAAATTGCCTTTGGCAGCTATAAGTAGCAAATTTAATTTAGCTATGTTGCCTGCAACATAATTTAGCTATTGCGAGGGCACCTACGCAATAATTTACCTACAAGGCGAGAGCCTTGTAATTTACCTAAAATGCAGATAGCCCCCGGCTGGTTACATACACATCTTTAATGTGATATAGCTTGTCGCCTTCTGTCCCCTACATCCTATACCCTTGTCGCAGAAAGGAGCGAAAAAATGAAAAACTGTCCAAATTGTAAATTTGAAGTAAGCGATACCGCAAAATTTTGCAGAAATTGCGGCTTTAATATTAAAAAATATGAGGAAGAAAATCAAGGCGGGACTATGTTTTGCGATGAATGTGGCGCAAAAATCCCATTTGGCAGCGCATTTTGTGAGGAATGTGGCTTTAAGCTTGATACAGATAATGCGAGTTCAAGCGTAGGCTTTGATTTTGGTGCGATAAATAACATATCCACCTTTGCAACTGAACAATTATACGAGCAAAACGGCTTAAAGGTTGAAAATGGAGTTTTGGTGGAGTATATAGGCAAAAAAAGAAATGTAATTATTCCCGGAACAATTGAGGAAATTTTTAATAAAGCATTTGAAAATAATGAGTTTGTAACCTCTGTTAAAATCGAAGAGGGAGTACAGGTCATTGGCGCGAGTGCGTTTTATGGTTGCACAAATTTAACAAGTATAGAAATACCAAACAGTGTAACATTAATTGACAATAGCGCGTTTCGCGGTTGCGTAAAGCTAACAAGTGTAAAAATACCAAACGGTGTAACGACAATTGGCTATTCTGCGTTTTATGGTTGCACAAGTTTAACAAGCATAGAAATACCAAAGGGTGTAACAAGTATAGGCGAGGATGCTTTTAAATACTGCTCAAGCTTAACAAGCATAGAAATACCAAACGGTGTAACGACTATTGGCAATTCTGCGTTTCAAGATTGCACAAATCTAACAAGCATAGAAATACCAAACGGTGTAACGACCATTGGCAATTGTATGTTTTATACTTGCACAAATTTAACAAGTATAGAAATACCAAGCAGCGTAACGACCATTTGCCGATATGCGTTTGGCATTTGTGAAAAATTAACAAGTATAGAAATACCAAGCAGTGTAACGACCGTTGGCGAAGGTGCGTTTTATGCTTGCAAAAATTTGAAATCTATAAGGTTATCAAGGAATTGTAAGTGCGGATATGATTGGAATTTGTTTTGTCCTGCAAAAGTTGAGTATATAGATTAAAAAAGCAGTTGAAACGAGGAAAGCACCTACGGTGTCGATATATTTGCTTTGCAAATTCGATATATTTCACTGCGTGAAATTCGATATAAATCGTTACACGATTTTCGATATATTTTCGCTTTGCGAAAATGAGAAAGGAAAGTTATGATAAATAGTGAAACTATCAACACATACATAGAAATACTAAACGAGGAATTGCTTGTAGCTATGGGCTGTACTGAGCCGATTGCTATTGCTTATGCGTCTTCGGTTTTAAGAAATATGTTAAAGGACAAGCCTAAAAAAATCAAGGCGGGCTTTAGCGGAAATATAATTAAGAATGTAAAGAGTGTAATTGTGCCTGCCACAGGTGGAATGCACGGACTAAAGGCTGCAATTTGCGCAGGCATTATTGCAAATGCGCCCGAAAGACAGTTAGAGGTTTTATGCTCTCTTAAAAAAGAGGATGCAGAAAAAATAAAGGAATATCACGAGACGGTAGAAATTGAAATATACGAAATTGAAACCGACGAGGCTTTTGAGGTTGATTTACAAGCCGACGGCGCTCGTGTTCATTTTGCAAAAAGGCATACAAATATTACTCTTGCATCCATAAACGGTAAGGACTTAACAGACAAGTATTCGGGCGGACAAAGTGACACTGTAATTGGCGAAAGCGTGGACAGATCCTTGTTAAATGTAGAAAGCATTATCGAGTTTGCCGACACCGTTGATATTGAGAGAGTGCGCCCTCTTATTGAAAGACAAATTAACTTGAATATGGCAATAGCCAAGGAAGGCATAAACAACGAGTGGGGCGCTTGCATCGGTAAAACGCTTATAAGCGGCGGTACAGATACAAGAATAAGAGCAAGAGCATATGCGGCGGCAGGCAGTGATGCAAGAATGAGCGGCTGCGAAATGCCTGTTTGCATTATTTCGGGAAGCGGTAACCAGGGTATGACCGCCACAATTCCCGTTGTTACATATGCCAAGGATATGGAAGCAAGCAAGGAGCAGTTAATCAGAGCCTTGCTTGTGTCCGACTTAATTACAATCCACCAAAAGACAGGTATCGGTTGCTTAAGCGCATACTGTGGAGCAATCAGCGCGGGCTGTGGCGCAGGCTGTGGAATTGCATACCTAAACGGTGGAAAATATCACGAGATTGCGCATACGCTTGTAAATGCTATTGCAATTTTATCGGGAACTATCTGTGACGGAGCAAAGCCATCCTGCGCGGCTAAAATCGCAATGGCGGTTGAAGCGGGAATTTTAGGCTACGAAATGATGAAGGCGGGCAGAGAATTCTTAGGCGGCGACGGAATTATCGTCAAGGGCGTTGAAAATACAATCAAAAATGTTGGCAGACTCGCTAAAGAGGGTATGAGCGGCACGGATAAGGAAATTATCAAGATAATGTTAGAGACGAAGTAATGGCTTTGCCATTTTAGCTAAATTTGACCTCGTCAAGCTAAAAACAGCAAATTTTATTTAGCTAATGCGAATGAAATGAGCATTAATTTCGCTATTTTGCGAATGCAAAATTATTTCGCTACAAAACGAGGTTTTGTAATTTCGCTAAAATGCGCCAAAGGTGCATTAATGCGACCTATTGCAATTCATGCGATATATTTTTGCCAAGCAAAAATGAGAAGCTTTATTGGAAAACGCCAAATTGGCACAATTTGCTTAAATGTTATAATATAATCATTATATTATTATTCAGAGGTTTATATGGGACTGTTTAATTTTAGAAAAACGAAACGCGCAAACAATTCTGCCGAGTTAGCCTTACGGGAACCGAACCCGTTTGGTTTGAAATGGAAAACAGCTTGCCTTACTGCGTTGAAAAAGCTTGACAATTCTTTAATTGCCTGCACTTTTTCGCCTTGTAATCCAACCTGTTTTCTCATTTGAAACTGCTCGCATCTCAGAGCGAATA
>JAFQAM010000133.1 GCA_017416885.1 Clostridia bacterium
CGATCTGCCGTCATCCTCAGTTATGCCTAAAAGCTCCGCTATTTCCCTTAAATTCTTGCACAAAAGGAGCTTATCCATCATTTCCTTGCTTGGCTCGTGAGTAATATTAAGCTCGCGCTCGTCATTTTCGCCAAATTCTATTTCAAGCCTTGCCGCTTCTCCCTCAATTATAAATGTGATAAAGGAGCTGCTGCTTGAATTGGTTACAAAATCTGCTCGGATTTTCATTTTATCTACACTTTCTCCCCTGTTTTTTTATTTTTTGTCCGAATCAAAGTAAGCTTGTCTTGAACCGTCTTCGCTTATTTTTATTTCCTTGCCAAGATATTCGCTTTTAAATCTACCCTCAAGAAAATAAACCTCGCGCTTTTCTGCGTATTTTTCGTCTGCAAGAAATTGGTTTTCCTCAGCGGAATAGAGCTCATCCTCTGTGGCAAACTCATAACCGAATTTGTCAAGCACAAGTATTTTATTTTTCAAATCAAAAATAACCTGACTTGATACGCTTACATCAATTCCCTTTTTCTCAAAAATTCTGTTTTGATAGTCACAGGTAAATGACGCCATATATTTTTCGGTGCTTCCCTTCATAAAAACTACGGTAGTTGGCATAAAGCCTTGCTTTTCGTAAATATCAAGCATTTCATTAAGAGAGCCATATGTCTTATGCTCCTTGCCGTCATAAACCGAAAATATGGTTTTTCCTCTTTCCTTGTTAATGCATAAAAGGTCTGCCATTTCGCCAAATGAGCTAACGGTTAATAGCTTATTTAATGCTCTTACACTTGCAAGATTATCTATGCGCGGCGCTCTTTTGGGCGGCGGATTAATTTTTTCGCTTTCCTCACGGAATTTTTTGCGTCTTTCCTCAAGCGCGTTGTATTCATCCTCGGGATTTTCGTATTTTGCGGTGTCGGGGCATTTAACATAATTCCAATAGCAAAAATCCTCATCTAAAAGTCTTTCGTAGATGTCGGTGTCGTCTATATATTCACAGCTTTCGTCCATAGTATCGCAAAACTCAATCTCAAGAGTTTTTTCTCCGTCGCTTAAAAGATATGTAACGAAGCTGCTGCTGCTTGAATTTGTTACAAAGTCCGTTCTGATTTTCATAATTATTCACACATTCCTTACTGTTTTACAATTTTTCTGTGTTCGCTACCGCAAAATACTATTTCGGGCATTAATGGGCATCCGCCCATACAAAGCTCTTTTTTGGGGCAGGATGGACAGGCGTTTCTCATTTTGTCTCTAAAGCGTTCAAACGGTTCACTGTTCCACGCTTCCTCAACGGTGCATTTTCTTAAATCCACCTCGTAGCGCTTTTCTTGGTCAAAGCTGCAAGGCACCATAATCATATCCGCGCCAATATAGCAGCTATACCGTCCACCCTCGCAGGTGTCAAGGGACTCGGGGGCTATGGATTTGCAGAAATTAATTGCGCCCGGTACATTGCAGCTATCCATTCCCACCTTAAAAGGATGTCTTTTATCAATTAAAGCAAAAAATTCAGCTACTCTTGCATCATTAAAGTCAAGAACATTTGATTTTGTTCCCTGTCCTGCCGGCTTATGCAATAGAAAAATAACCGCGTTTATTCCTTTTGGAAAATCGTTATTTTTCAGCCTTTCTATTGCCTCGTCAATGGAATTTTTACCAAGCACATAGTGAATATTTGTTTTCACCTTAGCATTAAGTAGCATTTCGATTGCTTTTAGAGTATATTCGCTTCTGTACCAGCTGACGGCAACGGCTCCGCAATACTTTTTGCAAAGCATTGCGATTTCCTCTGTCATTCCATAGCCTGAGGTTGTAAAGTTTGGCACTAAAAGGTTTTTTCTGCAAATTTTTAAAATTTCCTCAAAATGCTCGTGCTGATCGGGATCACCTCTGCCGCCCAATGCGATCTGATTGCATCTACCCCTTGATTGCTTGGCAATCCATTCAAAATCCTCTACCGTCATATTTGGCTTTTCAACTAAAAGTCCGCTTTGATAGCAGCCAATGCCCGCTTTAGCGCAGAGTCCTGTCTTTCCGTGAATACAGTGTCCCATAATACCAACATCTATTAAATGAGGATATGATGCCATAAAGGGATCAACCCCTGTATCCTTGCCGTTTTCGTCAAGTATGCCTGTTCGCACATACGCGCCTGTTTCTGTGTCAAATGCAAATTTGAATTTATATTTTTTATCCTCGATTATGTATTTCATATTGCTTCCTGTAATATTACTTTATTTTAGTATAGCATAATAAAAAAATTATTACAACAAATATAAACAAAAAAATATCACGGCGAAGGCTGTGATATTTTTTAAATTGTGTGCTGACAGCTAAAATGTGCTGCGCACTCGATATATTTGCTTCGCAAATTCGATATACTGTGGGATGTCGTGACGCCATCCCCTACACTGCGATATATTTCACTTTGCAAAATGAGAGCTAACGGCTAACGGCTGGCGGCTGGCGGCTACTAACCACTAAAAAAAGAGCCAAACGGCTCTTTTTTTACATTGTCTTTATGTATTCGTCGATGTTTTGGTTGGTGCGGTAATTTTCCATATCGGGAGTGATGCCTGCGAGGGATTGCATAATGTGGTAGGTGTCCTTATGTATTTTTTCTACTGCCTCGTGCTTGGGGAGTGTGGTATCGGGAAGGACAGGCTCGCCTACGGTGAGTGTTACAAGGGGAGATTTGCCGAACCATTTGGCTATGCCCTTTCTTGGGCGGAAGGAGTACGCCATTGGGATAATCGGTCTATTATACTGTACGCTGAGACGGAACACGGACTTTTTAAGCGGTCTTATATCGGGATAGTAAAACCACATTGAGCCCTCGGGGAAAAAGTGAAGCCATCTTTTGCTTTCAAGCACTTCCTTTAAGCCTTGGTTGAACTTTTTCATAGCGATAACGCTATCTGTCGGAATAGGCATTCCCCCTGCCCAACGGATAAGCGGACCGTTTGGTCCCTCGAAATTAGTTTTCCACGCAGGAAAATTTGTAAGATGCGGGAAAATTGCCATTGAAACGCCAAAGAAATCCCACATAAATACATGGTTGGAAACGGTTATTGCGCCGTTTTTAAAGAGCTTTTTGTTTTTTCTGATATTCCTTCTGCCCTTAACCTTAACTCCGTGTCTTATCTTGCATAGAAGCGCGCCCAATGTGTGCATCATTATCCAGAATGCGCATTTTTTAATTGCGCGCCAAAAGCCCTTTTCAAGATATTCGTAATTTTCGTCAAAATGCGTGTCCCTCAAGTGCTTAACATCAATCATATGCTCGTCGCTTCTTTCGGGATAATCGTACTTCAGGTTGTGCTTGTAATACATTTTGTTTTTTCCTTTTCTCTATTCTCTTCTAACTATATTTTACACTATAAATATATTAATTGCAACAGTATAATTTTGTATTTGACTTTACGGTAAAATATGCTATAATGATTTTAGTATATTTAGCGAGGTAAGAATATGAAAGCAACACTTAGCTTCAACAAAAATAACATAGTTGATAAAATTGACAGAAGAATTTACGGCTCATTTATCGAGCATTTAGGCAGAGCTGTATATAACGGAATTTATGAGCCAACACATCCAACCGCTGACGATATGGGATTTAGGTCAGATGTAATTGAGCTTACCAAGGAATTAAATGTGCCCGTTGTTCGTTATCCCGGTGGAAACTTTGTTTCGGGATATAATTGGGAGGACGGTATTGGCGACAAGTCCAAAAGACCTAAAAAATTAGATCTTGCGTGGTTTAGCGTGGAAACCAATCAGGTGGGCATTGATGAATTTCAGGAATGGGCAAAGCGCGTTAACACTGAGGTTATGATGGCTGTAAACCTTGGCACAAGAGGTCCTGACGAGGCAAGAAATCTGATTGAATACTGTAACGCAAAAACCGATACATATTATGCTAATTTACGCCGCGCAAACGGCTTTGAAAAGCCATTTGGCATCAAGCTTTGGTGCTTAGGCAACGAAATGGACGGATGGTGGCAGATTTGCCATAAAACCGCCGAGGAATACGGCAGAATTGCAACTGAAACCGCTAAGGTATTAAAGTGGATTGACCCGTCAATTGAGCTTGTGGCTTGCGGTAGCTCAGCCTCAAATATGCCTACCTTTGGCGAGTGGGAGCGCACTGTTCTTGACCACACATATGATTATGTGGATTATGTTTCGCTTCATTGCTATTACGGTAACAACGATAATGACACCGCCAACTACCTTGCAAGAGCCGAGGATATGGACCGCTTCATTAAGATTACCGCTGATATTTGCGACGAAATCAAAGCAAAAAAGAACAGTGATAAAACTGTAAATCTTTCCTTTGACGAATGGAATGTCTGGTACAGAACCAAGGACGAGGAAAAGACAAGAGAAAGATGGGAGACCGCGCCGCATCTACTTGAGGAGCATTACAATTTTGAGGATGCGCTTCTTGTTGGCTGTATGCTTATTTCCCTACAAAATCACTGTGACCGCGTAAAAATCGGTTGTCTTGCTCAGCTTATCAATGTAATTGCGCCGATTATGACGGAAAATAACGGCGTGGCTTGGAAGCAGACAATTTATTATCCATATATGCTTGCTTCTCTATTCGGCAACGGTACTACATTAAAATCAAGCGTTAAGTGTCCATCATATAAGTCAAACGAGGGATGGGATATTCCATACCTTTATTCCTCAGTTATCCACACAGATAGCGACGAAATTATTGTTTTCTGTGTCAATCGCTCGCTGGACGGCGATATGGAGCTTGATGTTGACATGTCAGGCTTTGACGGTTATAAGCTTTATGAGCATACCGAGCTATATAGCGATAATTTAGATGAAAAGAACACTAAGGATAGCGAAAGCGTTAAGCCGTCAAAACGAGAAATAGCTGACAAAATCCTACTTAAAAAGCATAGCTGGAATATGCTTAAATTTAAAAAATAGTCGGAGACTATTTTTAGTGGTTAGTAGTTAGTGATTAGTAGTTACTTTTACGAAATTAACCGACAAACTAAATTGATACTATACAAAAAATACTATAAAACAAATGCTTTAGGATGTTAGGGATTTTAAAATCAGTGTTTGACTAACCACTAACCACTAACCACTGACCACTATCCCCTACCCCTAAAGCGACTGAAAGGAACGAAAATGAAGGTTGCGATATTTATGCTCTTCGGTCAATCCAACGCCACAGGACACGGTGTGCCTATGAGTGATACGGATATTATAAAGGAGCCTCTTAAAAATGTATGGGGGCTGAACAGAGAGCCTAATCAATCATTTGATACCGAAAGGCTGAAATTTTCAAGATACACAAGCTACGGTATGAATCTTGCAGAAAATCAGGACAACACATATTCCGTTGCCAACTGTCTTGCTAAGCATTGGCAAAGCGAAATTGACAGCGGCGCTGATTTGCCCGACCTTTATGTAATTCAAATTGCAATTGGCGGTCAGGGCGTTTACGGAATGTGGTCGCCTAACCGTGAAAAAAAGCTTATCCGCGGTAAGCTTGAGGATGTGAATATTTCACTATATCCATACTCGTTGCATATTCTTTCCTTACTCAAGGAGCATCTTGACAGATGTCAGATCGAGGCTGACTATATCGGTCTTCATTGGCGAGGCGGCGAGCAGGAGTTTTGGCAGCATATTGACAATTTAAGAAATGAGGACAGGCTGAAAAACACCTACAAAACGCTTATTGGCGGTTGGCGCGACGCGTTAAAATGCGATTTTCCTATTGTTTTACACAAGCTTAATTTTGAAGGGCTTTTAAAGGGACTTGAAAACGGCAAGCATATTCCAAGCATGAATTATATAAATGAGGTTTACTCCGATTTATGCAAGGAGCTTCCTAACATATCAATGTTTGATAGCCTTAATGCCCCGCATTACGATCCCGAAAACGGCTATTCCCTGTTTCGTTGGGATATGGTGCATTATAATCCGGAAACTAACGATTGGGTTGCACAGGAAATTATCAAGGACTATAAAGCGAAAAGAAATATTTAATTTTATCGACACATATCAATCAAAAACCACGCATTGCGTCCGCAATGCGTGGTTTGTTTTTAGTTTTCCTTTGAGGACTTTGCGGTTACATCGTTATAGGAAACGAAGGAATATTTTTCGTTTTCAATCGGTGTGCCCTTTTGGAGATAGATAATCTTGTCGCCTGAGATTACATAAGCGCCTAATGCAAGTAGGGCAGATTTTTGGTCATCGGTTTTAAAGCCTGATATTCTTAAATCAAAGCCTGTAAATTCCTTTGATACCTCTGCCTTGATTGCATAGTCAACAGGTGTGCCGTCTGCGTTTAATACATCATTTGCGCCAAGCTTTGACTTTGCTACTGCAAATGCGCCATAGGTGATTGCTCCCTTGTTTGCTTCGTATATAGCTACGGCGTTCTTATTAACTGTAAAGCTGATTGTAAAGCCGTTGCCGTCATATTCGGGTGAGGAATAGCCTAAGCATTCAAAGAGCGCTTCTGCTACTGTTTCGTTATTAATATCGGTACATCTTTCGCACTTGTAGCTGATATAGCCGTCAGCCATTAAGCTTTCGTAAACCATATCTACATAAACTGTATGGCTATGACCGAGAGCAGTATTTTCAATATCGCTTTCCCCAATCTTATCACCGCAGAAGCAATATGTTACCTGCTTCTTATTGTCTAAACAGGTTGGATCAACAAACTCTGTTTTCTTGATATCTGCAAAGTGCGGTTGCGCGCCCTCTTCGTTAACTGTTTTTGTAAAGTCTGTTTCCTTTACAGTATATACTGTTGCATTAGCTGCTTTAAATGTGCTAAGGTCATAAACAGTATTGCCTGCGCAGAAATACATATATGTATTTGTTTGAAGCTTGTTGTTTGCAGAACCAACTGTTAATGTTAAGCTATTTAAGTCCTTATCGTTAGGATGAGCAAAAACAAAGTGTACATTTGAGGATGCTGTATCGTTTTGTCTGATTATAAGTGATGTAATATCGCCAAGGAATACAAGTGTTACAGGATTTGATGCTCTGTTTGCGCCAATATTAAAGAATGAGCCCTGCTTTACTCCGTCTAAGGATGTTACTCCCTCAGGGAATACGATAAAATTATTAAGATTTTTGCAGTTCTTGA
>JAFQAM010000134.1 GCA_017416885.1 Clostridia bacterium
AGGGAAGCATTTTTTGTAATGCATCCATTATTTTTCCACCACCATAACAGTAAGCTTACCGATAATGCCCTGATAAAGCTTTACATCAATTTTATATGTGCCAAAAGCTTTAATCGGAGCATCAAGCTCAAACTTTCTCTTGTCAATTTCAATGCTGAACTGTGATTTTAATGCTTCTGCAATATCCTTTGAGGTAACTGCGCCGTAAAATCTACCGCCCTCGCCTGCATCCGCCGTGATTTTTACAGTTGCGTCATTAAGCTTCCTTGCAAGCTCGTTTGCCGCCTGCTTTTCAAGCTCAACCTTATGATTGGCGGAATCCTGTCTGTTTTTAGCATCCGCAACCGCCTTTGCATCAGCGGGAATAGCTAATTTTTTTGGAAAAAGAAAATTTCTCGCATATCCCTCCGAAACATTTATAATCTGATCCTTTTTGCCTTGTGATTTTACATCCTGTAATAAAAGTACCTTCATTTTATTCCTCCTTGATTGAATACTTATCAATCGCCTTCTTTAGCTTTGTAACAATATTTTTTACATTATCGTCAGTAAAGTAACCGCCGGCAGCATTATAGTGACCGCCGCCTCCAATTTCCTCAAGTATAAGCTGAACATTAATGTTACCGCAGGAGCGCGCAGAAATATGAACTGAATCGTCGATTTTTACGATAACAAACGAAGCCTCTACATTATCAATTTTCAGCATGCTGTCAGCCACTCTCGCGGCTAAAATCTTGTCTGCCTTGGTTGTTCCTGCTTCCTTGGCGACAATTGCCATGTTGTTATTGTAAATCTCAATAAGCTCACCGTACCGTGTTTCCTGCTGGAAATCAACCAACGATGTCTTAAATAAGCACGCAATATCATCATAGCTTGCGCCTCTTTCTCTTAAATACATAGCCGCGCCATAGGTTTTTGTACCGGTATTCTGAGTTAATTGCTTTGTATCAAGAGTAATGCCCGCAAAAAGCATATTTGCCTCATTTTGCTTAAGCGTGTCGTTTGGCAAAATTTGCTCAATCATTTCAGTTACAATCTCACTTGCGCTTGAGGCAGATGTTTCAATGTACGAGATTAATGGCTCAACCTCGTACTCGCCGTTCTTTCTGTGGTGGTCAACAATAATAAATTTCTCGACATTTTTAGCGATATCGGGATTTTCAATCATTTTCAGATTGTTTACATCAACAAGAATAAGCAGCGTTCCGTCAGAAACCAAATCAAGACCTGCCGCGCCATCAATGAACACGCCTTGATATGCGGGATCGTCATTTACAAATTCCAGCGCTTTAATAACATTTTGGTTTGAGAAATTTGTAACAATGTTATATTCAACGCCGCAAATTTGACAGAACTTCGCCACGCCGACAGATGCGCCGATAGCATCATAATCGGGGAACGAGTGTCCCATAATGATAACATTTTTAGCAGTGATAATGTGGCTCACAAGCTCGTTTGCAAACACTCTTGCCTTGACTCTCGTTCTTCTTTGAGCCGCGCTCACTCTTGCGCCATAGTATTTGAATTTATCGCCAATCTTAACGACCGCCTGGTCTCCGCCGCGCTGTAATGCCATTTCAAGACAGGTGTGAGAGGCCTTTTCCTTTTCAGCAAAGGTGCCTTCAAATTTAGCAATACCGATAGAAATGGTAACAGGAATATTCGCCGCGCCGATACGGATGTTACGCGCTCTTTTTAAAATGTTGAAGCCCTGGTGATTCGTTTCATCCTCTAAATGCTCGGCCTCATATTCATTCAGCGTTTCCTTTGTAAATCCGTCAAGATACGCTGCATCAAATATGAAAATATATTTGTCTCTTTCGTATTCCTTGATAACGCCGTTTACACTGCTTGCCCATTCACGAACAAGCTCGCCGATCTGAGAGGAAGCCTCGCGGTATTTTTCCTGCTCAAACTGTAAAAGCTCATCAAGGTTATCAACTACAATAAACGCAATCAGCTTGTCGGTATCCTTAAGCTTCTGGTCTAAGAACATTTCGTGCGTTATGTTTCTTAAAACGAAAAGAAAATACGGCTTTTCGCCTGAGCCAACCGCGGTTCTTTGAATACGGTATTTTTCATTGGACAATTCCACATCGGGCAGCTCTCCCTCGTCAAGAAGCTCGCCGTCGAAAAAGTTGGAAACATAAGAGCCTAAAATCGGAGATTTCTGACCGCTTGCCACTTGCATAAAGGGATTATACCAGATTATCTTGCCGTGAGTGTCGCAAATAAATGCAGGCTCCTCCAAATCTCTGATTTTTTCAAACATAATGGCTAAAAGCTCGCCGCTTTGTGGGCCGTCAATCTTGCGCTTCTTGTATATTGCATTTACAATTATTGCGGAAATCACAAGAATAAAAATCAAAACGCAAGCGCATATAAGCGAAATATATAGAAAGTTGTCAGGCGCCTTGGAAATCAGATAGCCTGTGCCAAACAATCCAAGTGTAGCAAAAAACGATAGTATTAGGCATAGCAAGGCTCTGCCGTTGCTGCTTTTGTTATTATGCATAGCATATCTCCTTCGTTTATTTATTTTGTACATATTAGTATAACAGAATTTTTTATAAAAGTAAAGTATTTATTTAAAATATACTTGAAAGTCATTTTATTTTATGGTAAAATTCTTTTTAAGGATGTGGGATGTAGGATGTAGGGATGCGCCAAGGGTGCATTTCATGAAGCAAAGCTTCAATTTATGGCGAAAGACAATTCATTTAGATATAAAGACACAAGCCAAAATCACACTGCGTGTGTCGATATATTTTTGCTTTGCAAAATGAGAGCTAACCACTAACCACTAACCACCAACCACTAACTACCAACCAACCGAAAGGAGAAACAAAATGAAGAGATTTTTTATAGCTGTATGTGAAATGGACGAAACAGCGCATTTTGCAAACGGAGCAAGAACACCTCTGTTTGGCGCGCCTCTTTATAAGCACGCTCATAGAAAGATTATGGATGCAGTAAACAAATTAGGACTTTCGGTGAAATTTATTTCTGTGGATGTGTTTGACGAAAAGTCGTCAAGTCAGGAATTGGGCAAAAATATTGAAAGCGGCGATTTTATAGCAATTGTATCACCGCTTATATTCTTAGCGCCCTCAAAGGTGATTGAGGATGCAATTAAATGTATACTGAACAATAAATTCACATATGCCACAATAGGAATACATAGCGATTATTTCGGCATTTTTGGTTTTGGCGAAATGGTATCCAAGGAGCAGGTAATAACAAATTGCGCCGATTTTGAGGATACCATACAGGATAGCGGAGCAGTATATACCCGTAAAATGCTTATGGAAAAGGAAAAAGCAACTCCTGTTACGCGACTTGATTATTATAAGAAAATCGAGGAATACAGAAACGAGCTTCTTGATTATCTCATAATGAGCGGCGTTGATATTGAAAACCGAGACGGAGTAGTGGTTTCTCCCACAAGCGTTATAAGATCAGGCACTAAAATCCTACCAAACACCCAGATTTATGAGGGCTCGCTAATTAAGGCGCATTCTGTAATCGGCCCGAATACGGTAATTACACACAGCGAAATCGGTGAGGATGTAAAAATAGAAAACAGCAAAATCTCAAACTCTGTTATTTTAGACGGAGTTACGGTTGAAAGCTACTCCGATATATCAAATAATTGCCAGATCGGTGAGGATGCTATCATCAAAAACGGATGTACAATTAAAAATTCCGAAATTGGCTCAAGAAGCGTAATTTACTCAAACGCAGTTATAGTAGAAACAAAAGCAGGCGCAGGAGTTATGTTTGGAAGCAACTCTGTCACAGTTAAAAATGTAAATGATGAAAACCACAGCAAAACCTACCAATGCAGAATTGGCAATAATGCAATTATCGGCTGCAACGCAAGTCTGATTGCCCCAATCGAGCTTGGCGATAACGCATTAGTGGCGGCGGGCTCAACAATAACAGATAGCGTGCCAACCAACGCATTTGCCATCGCCCGCGAATTCCAAGAAAACAAGGAAAATAGAGCTAAAAAACGCAAGAGATTTTAAAAGCTGTCAGCCGTTAGCTGTTAGCGGTCAGCAGATTTGAATATAAGCGTCTTGGTTGCAAAATAAGTAATACAGATAGTAAAGTCAGACACATAGCTGACAGTTTTAAAATGAATCCGTTTCCTTCTCCCCGTTCGTCTAAACTCGCTGGCGGCTGGCGGCTGACGGCTGACGGCTAAAATATGAGGAATACAATGACGAATATTTTCGACTTATTTAAAAAGATTGAGAAAAAAGAGGATAGCCAGCCTATAACCCACTTAATTGTAGGGCTTGGCAATCCGGGAAACGAATATGCATACACAAGGCATAATGCAGGCTTTTTAGCCATAGACTATATATGCTTAAACCACGGCGGAGAATGCCAGAGAGCAAAATTCAAGGCGCTAACAGGCGAATGGCGAGTAGGTGGCAAAAGAGTTTTGCTTATGAAGCCTCAGACATTTATGAACCTGTCAGGCGAGGCAGTAATCGAGGCGGTTAATTTTTATAAAATTCCACCTGAAAATGTAATAGTTTTAAGCGACGATATTACACTTGACATTGGCAGAATGAGAATACGCAGAAGCGGAAGCGCAGGCGGTCATAATGGACTGAAAAACATTATTGCCCACCTTGGCACAGACAAATTTCCACGCATAAAGCTTGGCGCAGGACAAAAGCCAAATGAATATCCAATGGTTGATTGGGTGCTTGCAAGAATTCCGAAAAACGAAGAGGAATACTTCAAGAAAATTCTTGAATATGTGCCACAGGCATTGGAAAAAATGGTTAACGGTGATATTGATAGCGCAATGTGTATGGTTAACGGTGTTAACACCGTTAACAGCTAAATTTGTGCAAGCACAAGCTAAATTCGGCAAGCCGAGCGAAATTCGCTACGCGAGCGAAATTGCCTTCGGCAGCTAAAAATTTCATAAATCCAAGTCCGAGAAATCGGGCTTACTTGCGTTATGCGAGTAGCTTCGCAAGGTAATAGGTAATAAGTAAGAGTGAATAAGTATTTTGGAAAATTTATTTGATAAGCTTTTTAGAGTAAGGTATTATCAATAAAAATCAAAAGCAAATTGATAACCGCTAAAATGTGCTTCGCACTCGATATATTTGCTACGCAAATTCGATATAGCCTTCGGCTTCGATATAATTCGCCAAGGCGAATTTCGATATATTTTGCTTCGCAAAATGTGAGACATCCCTATATCCTATATCCTATCCCCTATCCCCTAAAAGCGACTGAAAGGAGCGACGAATGAACAAAGAAATCTTACAATTTATCAAAAGCACCTCAGTATATGAAAGATTAATTTCAAGATTTAAGGAGCTACACCAAATTAATAGCAGCCTGCCGTTGCTTGTTGACGGAGTAAGCGAGGGCGCATTATATTCACTTTTGTATTCACTGAGTGAGGATATAAGACACATCAAAAAAGCCCCTATCCTGCTTTTAGTGGGAGAGGAAAGAAAAGCCAATCGACTAAACGAATTTTTTAAGAAAACGTCGCTCAGGTGTGAGTTTTTCCCTGTAAGAGACTTTAATTTTTACGATATGACCTCATCCCACGAGCTTGAATATGAAAGACTAAGAGTTTTATCAAGCATACTAAATAACACTGTTGATATTGTAATCGCAACTCCCGATTCCGC
This sequence comes from Clostridia bacterium, assembly GCA_017416885.1. Taxonomy (GTDB): domain Bacteria; phylum Bacillota; class Clostridia; order Oscillospirales; family CAG-272; genus RGIG2000. Next base: position 5,676 of record JAFQAM010000134.1, read on the forward strand.
ATTACAGTACACAATGCCGAAAAGCTACCTTGAAAACGCCACTTTAGAGGTAAATAGCGACACATCCCTTGACATTTCCGAAATTGTTAAGCGCCTCAGCGATATGGGCTATACAAATAGCGAGGTGGTTGAAAGCGCAGGACAGTTCTCTGTCCGCGGCGGTATCGTTGACATTTTCCCAACAAATTGCGACTTTATAATCAACGGCAAGGAAAGACGGGAAGCGTCACCTGTAAGAATTGAGCTTTTCGGAGACGAAATTGACCGTATGGCATTATTTGATATAATGAGCCAACGAATGACCGAGAAAATTGATAGCTTTACAGTCACTCCCTCAAAGGAAATTATCGCAAGCCAAGAGAAAATAAGCAAGGTAAGAGAGGAAATTGAAGGACTTCTTTCCTTTGCATTAAACGAGGATAGCATAAGAGAGCTTAAAAAGGAGCTTTCATCAATTGACAGCGGTCTTAGCCTTACATTCCTTGATAAGTTTATTGCTTTAATCTATCCCGAAAAGGAGTGCCTCTTAGATTACTTTAACGAAAACGGCACAGTTATCGTTTGCGATACGATGTCAGTTGCTAAAAAAGCGCAGGATGCTCAAGCTATAAATAACGAGATAATAAAGGGACTTATTGAAAGCAACCTGATCCCATCAAAATATGCGGATTTCAGCGCACCTGTGTCTAAAATTGACACTTTTTGCTCACATCATCAATGCATAAATATCGACACCTTTATAATGTCAAGAGGCGGAGAGC
>JAFQAM010000135.1 GCA_017416885.1 Clostridia bacterium
CTTGAAGGCAGGAACCTGATGTCCGAAGAAGTTCTTCTCAAATTCCTCCATCGCTTTGAAAGGGTCATAGGAACCAAGAAAATGGTTGTTGCGTGCAAAGGGTGTAAGTTCAAACATAACAGAATCCTCCTTATAGATTTGTAAGTGTATTATTTGTTGAAAGGAGCAATTTTATTCGAGATCCAGGCGCCATTCGGATCTCTTCCTTTCACATGATATATTGTAAACCTGATTTGTTACACAAATGTTATAAAAAGATGTTATAATTGTAAATATTAGCACTCTAATATGTAGAGTGCTAACAAAGACGAAGCCGAAATGAACAACAAAATTCTTAAGACGCAAAATCGTTAGCAAAATAATGCCACATATGCTAAAAATAAGCGACTATATAATTATTTATTCTGCTTATGTAAACCTCTTTTTACACGATTGATATGACGTTCAAAGTCACCGTTGTCAATAAGTTCAGTGAGAATGTATTGCATAAAGGTAGGAACGGTGCAGGAGTAAAAGCTGAGCTTTTCTTCATAAGTTTTGACAAGATGTTTGGGAAGCACCATGTATCCGATACGAAGAGAGGGAGAGATCGTTTTGGAAAAGGTATTCAGATATATGACATTATCGTTATTTGAGAGAGCAAACAGCGTATCCGTGGGCTTTGTGGAAACAGAGAACTCCGATTCAAAGTCATGATACATCGTTCGTGGGTGGTATTCAGTTGGATGTTTTCGTATACAGTAGAAGAAAATCTTCAAACATTGTGCTGGAAATGCAATAGATCAAAGAGTAATAAAATTGCAAACTTAAAAGATTACTAATGCATCTTTTTCGTAAAAACTTTGATTTTGCAAAATAACGCCACCAACCGTCAAAACTTCTGTAAAATAACTGTCAAAAATTTTGAAAATCCTTATAATACAAGGATTTTAACCATTTTCAAGGTGGCATCTTTTTTGTCAACATGTCTCAAAAAATCCTGAAAGTTCTGCTTTCGGGATTTTCTCATTTGTGTCCGCAAGACACAACATCATTTGCGTGTTTGCACGCAACATCATTTGAGCTTTAGCTCAACATCATTGTCCGCTTGCGGACACAAATGAACGATGTTGCCTGTGGCAAATGATGTGCTTCGCAATGATGTGGGCTTGCGCCCAATGATGTTGCGCTTCGCGCAAACGGATTTTACCGAACCTCTTGCACTCCTCCCAAAAGTATGCTATAATAAAATCAAGAAAGGCGGTGTTATAGTGGCAATCCTTCCAAATTGGTATAAAATTTCATTGATAGTAGCATACACGCTACCGCTTCCTGCTCTTGTAATTTATACTATCGTTGTATTGAGTATGCAAGGCTTTTTGACCTTACTTGCGTCATTTATCGGCTCAATTGTGGCTGGCGCTTTGGTTTTCTTTCCATTTATCTGCATTTATTATGCATTATTATCATTTATACACACGCTTGTTGATGAAATACTTATTCGTTCAAGCTCTAAAAAGCAATGTGTAATGAAATTTCTTATATCGTTTTCCTGCTCCTTGCTTTTGGCGGTTAGCAGCATTTTGACAATAAAATATATTGACTATGGCTTTAATTGGATTTTTATTGTTCTTGTGCTCGTTGGATTTTTTGTTACCGTTTCGTTTTTAATAAAGCAAACCTCTATTTCTCTTTGCTTAAGAAAAAATCAAAGGAAAGTTAATATTATTTAATTTATCACTGATAAAACAAGCACAAATATAAAAATAAAACGATTTCATCAAGCGTTTTATTTTTTTGTAAAATTATAGATTTTTCTTTTCCTATTGCAAAATAAGCAAAAAAATGATATTATATATATGTTATTAAATAAATGGAGGAAAATATGAAAAGATTTTTAATACTTTTTATGATGCTATGCTTGATTATGACAGCGTTTATGGTAGCTTCCTGCGGCGGCAATACTGATACAGATACCGACACAAATACAGATACCGACACAAGCGTTGATACAAGCACAGATACAGACCAAAATGTAGATAAGGAGCTTACCTGCGAAATTACTGTAAAGGACCAGGAGGGCGATACGATTGCTGATGCAAAGATTTCAATCGTTGACAAGGACGAAAACGAAGTAAAATCGGTAACCACCGATGCAAACGGCAAGGTAACCGTAACATTCAGCGGTGAATGCTATGCTGATATTACCGAGCTTCCCGAGGGCTACCTTGATGTTGCAGGCTTGACAAAGCTTGATAAGGAAAGCATCGAGATTGAAATTCAAAACAATATTCCAAACGGAACAATCGGCAGACCTTATCCTGTACAGGATCAAAACGAAATCAAATTAGGCGCAAACGAGACAGTTTACTATATCATCTACGGCGGAAGCAGAAACTTTCTTATTGAAAATGCTCAGGGCTTAGTAGTAACCTACGGAAGCGACGAGCCAAGAGAAGCGGATGAGGAAAATAAAATTTCCTTTAAAATGCCACCGACAGAGGCTTCAAGCAGAGCGGTTATTGTAAAGCTTGAAAACAAACTGAGCGAGGAAAAAACATACAACCTTACAATTTTCTCCGATAAGGGCGAGCTTGACAATCCGTTTGATGTTGTTTTAGGTCAGCTTGAAAAGGTAACGGTAGAAAAGGAAAAAATCGTTTATTTCAGATATGTTGCCGAAAAGGACGGAATGGTAGTTGTATATTCCGAAACAAAGGACAACAGCATCTACTTCTACAATACCACAAAAATGGTAGTTTCACCAAACACCAACGGCTCAAATAGCACATACATATATGCAAACAAGGGCGACGAGATTACAGTATATGTTTCCTCAAACGCCGCAAATAACTATAATAAGGTTGAATTCAGCGTAAATCAATACGCAGGCACAGATGAGGATCCAATTCCACTCTACAAAAATTCCAATTCATTTATGCTTCAACCGAGCCAAAGCCTTACATTTTCAGTAAAGCCAAGCTGGAAAAGCGAGCTTTCAATTGAGGGCGTAAGCTATAAGCTTGTGATTAACGGCGAGGAAAAAACACCTGACGAGGACGGCATAATCTACGGTATTGAGCTGAACGCAGATGAAGAAATATCATTTACGGTAGTTAGCGAAAACGAAAACGGCAGAGAGGACATCACCGTGTCCTACTATGAGATTTTTGTTCCCGAATCATAAAAAATAAAATCACACCGCTTCGGTGTGATTTTTGTATTGTAGATTCGGTTTTTTGTAAGGTTAAGCCAAACCCTGCTGATTTTTTAGCGAATCTATAATGAGAAATTGAAAGCAAAGCTTAAATAATTCTAAAATATATTGACAAACAGCGACTGATTTGATAAAATATATATACATAATACGGTGTATTCTCCGAATTATATTAAGTTTCAAAAAATAATTCAAAAATAAAGCGAAAAGAGTTGACAAAAATGACATACAGTGCGATAATCTCTTACAGACAGACAGACAGACAGAAAAACTTCCCAGACCGAGCAGC
>JAFQAM010000136.1 GCA_017416885.1 Clostridia bacterium
AAGGTTGCTTCACTGCCTGAAATTATGAAGGGCGAGGGTTATTCTGAAAAACTCGAGTCTTCAATGCACAAGCTTATTAAAAAGGTAACCTATGATATTGATAATATGAAATTTAATACCGCTATTGCGGCTATGATGGCGTTTATCAACGAGGTTTATGAGTTTGGCTCAATCACTAAGGATGAATTAGTAACATTTATTAAGCTTTTAAATCCGTTTGCGCCACACTTAACCGAAGAAATGTGGGAGAACATGGGCAATACTACATTCATATCACTTGAAAAGTGGCCAGAATATGATGAAGCAAAGACAGTTGAAAATACAATTGAAATTGCGGTACAAATTAACGGTAGACTTCGTTCTACAATTACAATAGCCAAGGATTCTTCAAAGGATGACGCAATTGCAAGCGCAAAAGCTGACGAAAAGGTTGCTGAAGCTCTTGATGGAAAGACTGTTGTAAAAGAAATTTATGTTCCCGGAAGAATAGTAAATATTGTAGTAAAATAAAAAAAGTTAAAAATTTCAAAATTTCCTATTGACAAAAGCTTGCTCTTGTAATATAATACTAAAGAGATTTTAGCTCTTTGCTATACGCGAGGGGAGGGATATAAATGGCAGAAATCAGAGTTAAGGAAAATGAATCACTCGATAGCGCACTTCGTAGATTTAAGCGTCAATGTGCAAGATCTGGAGTCCTCATGGAGCTCCGTAAGAGAGAGCACTACGAAAAGCCAAGCGTTAAGAGAAAGAAGAAGTCAGAAGCTGCAAGAAAGCGTAAGTTTAAATAATTAAAGGCTTTTGCTTCAAGTTAATCAAATATGCAAAAAAGAACTCATTTTTGAGTTCTTTTTGTATTTTATTTTGATGTTCTTTATGAAAGCGAGCGAGAAACAGCGCTCGCTTTAATTTTTTATTTTGTGAAAGAAAATATTTACAATGGTAAATAAATATTGACAAATTTAGTTTTATGTGTTAATATATAAATGAAAGGATGTGTTTTAATGTATATAGACTATTCAAAATTATGGAAGCTTTTAATTGATAAGAATATGACGAAAACAGAGCTTATGACAGAAACAGGATTGAGTTCCAGAATTATAGCTAAATTGTCTAAAAATGAAGTTGTTACAACTGAAACTATTGCAAGAATTTGTGATTATTTAAAATGCGATGTTGCGGATATTATGGAGTGCAAAGAGGAGAAAAGTCTTTCACTTTATCAACATTATTTAAAGTACGGAAAGAAAACAGATGAAACAGAAAACTATTCTGTTATCAGATTTGAGCATAACGGTCGAAAATATTTAGTTTATTCTATAAAAAAAGCGGTTACCAATTCAACTATCATACATTTGGAGCAAGATGGAACCATATATAGAGAGCAATTATATCCTTTTGGCGGTATTATGAGACCAAGCAGTGTTAAAGCATCTTTAATTAAGCCGATTAAGCAAAACGATGAAACTGTAATTGTTTTATTTTCGGGAAAGCCTAATTTTAGAAATCTTGATGACGATATGTTTATTTCTCATAAAAACAAAAATGTTAAACCTACAAGCATTTATGTAATGACAGAAGCTTCTTTTAAAATTTTTGAAAATAACGAGTAGAGATTTTGACAGTAAGATTAATTGTACAATATTATAATAAAATACAAAAAGAACTCGTTTTGAGTTCTTTTTGTATTTTCTATTGAAAAATATTTGATGTTAATTGTGCCCAAGAATCATTATTTGGATATTGATGAGCTACCGAAGGACATATTAAATGAAGTTATAAATGTATCTCAAAAAATGGTAATTGCCTTAAAAATTAAAGAAGCATTATAATTTTGTTGAATTATATCTTTACAAGTGATATAATTTAGTTAAAGCTTTTAAATATAATATGGAGTATATATGAAATTTGTATGGAAAAATTATTGTAAGAAATATATTGAAACAGTAGACTCTTTTCTTGATAATGAAGCTATAAAATATACAAGCTGTGATGGCGGCTTTAATGCTTTTTATACATATTGGCATAACGAGCTTGGTGAAAGCAAATTTTGGTGCAAGGTCATTCTAATTGAAAACGAGCCAATTGCTGTTATTTCTTTAGCTAAAGCTCCAGATAATGTGTTCACAATACAAGAGTTCATAGTTTCTCCAAAGCATAGAGGGAAAGGCTACGGCTCGGCAATTTTGAAAGAACTATTGATTTGTTCAAACAATATAATTGGACAAGATATTATTATTGCTGAGGCGGTAATATATCCAGATAACTTTGCAAGTCAGAAAGTCTTTCAAAAGACAGGTTTTATATATGCAGGTGCTCATCCGGATGGAGATGCACTGTATTACCGATATGTGAAAAATGAATGCGCAAAGCATTATGATATTTTAATTGATGAAAATAATGATCCTGTTCAGGATCCACAGCCACTAAAGGACTATATGGACAAGTGGGATGGACAACTATTCATAGATAAAATGAAGCTTGACAGCACCAAAAATGTGCTTGAAATAGGAGTAGGAACAGGAAGGCTTGCAATAAGAGTTGCGCCATATGTTAAAAGCTTTACTGGAATAGATATATCTTATAAAACAATAGAAAGAGCAAAAGAAAATTTGAAGCTATGCAACAATGTTAATTTAATTTGCGACAACTTTATTTCTGCTGAGTTTAATTGTAAATTTGATGTTATTTATTCTTCGTTAACATTTATGCATATAGAAAACAAGCAAACTGCAATAGATAAGATTGCAAGCTTGCTTTGTAATAATGGATTGTTCTTATTATCAATTGACAAGAATCAACAAAAATATATTGATATCGGCGTAAATAGGATAGAGGTATATCCAGATAATCCTCAAGATGTTACTGAATATCTTAAAAAAGCAAAATTAATATTAGTTGAACAATATGAAACAGAATTTGCACATATCTTTGTGGCAAGAAGGTGACTAAATGAAAGATTGCTTAATTTGTAAACGAATTGAAATGATAAAAAACAACGAGAATCCCTATTTTGTTAAAGAGCTTGAGACGGGATATGTTGTTTTAGGTGACCATCAACGGTTTGAGGGTTAT
>JAFQAM010000137.1 GCA_017416885.1 Clostridia bacterium
ACCTCAAATGACTCCTGTACAAAGTAAACCTTGCCTGATTGATAGAATGTGCCCCAGTCGGTACTTGAATCGCTGACATTACCGAGATTTGTTAAGGATGACGGTAAATAAACCGCCTCTAAGCTTGTGCAATCACGGAATGCCTTGTAGTCTATGCTTGTTATTTTGTCGGGAAGTGAAATTGCCTTAAGTGCTTTACAGCCCTCAAACATAGATTTGCATATTGAGGTGATATTTTTTGAAAATTGAACAAATTCAAGCTCCGGGCATTGGCTAAATAATGCGCTATTACCTGATAATGTTGTTACAGAGTCGGGCATTTTAACCGCCTTAAGCTTTGCGCAGCCACTGAATAAGCCGTAGTCAATTTCAACTAAGCCGTCAGGTAAAATTACAGGTCCAACCAAGGAATCGCAATTTTGGAACGCGCGGTGGTCAATAAATGTAAGCTTGCTATTTTCTGCAAATGTTAATGATTCAATCGGTGTTTCCTCTGCTACCTGATAGCCAAGGGATTCAACATTTGCAGGAATATGTAATGATGTAATCGCTGTTTTGTAAAATGCTAAGTTGCCTATTTTTGTAACATTTTCAGGGATTGTTATGCTCTTCAAAGCACTACATTCTCTGAATGCATTTCCCTTAATTTCTGTGATTGATGACGGAAGCTCAATTGATTCAAGAGATGTGCATTTATAGAACATACCCTCGCCAATATAAGGCAATGAGCTTAGCTTAACTGTTTCAAGAGATGTACAGTTATACATCGCTTGCTTGTTTATCTGAGTAACTGTTGATGGAATTTCGAGCTCTGTAAGCGCGGTACAGCCTTGGAACATATTTTCGCCAAGGATAGTTGTTGCGCCTAAATCTACGCTTGTAAGAGATGTACAGCCGTAAAATTCATTTAAGCCCATTTTTGTAATGGCGCCCTCGATTTTAACTGTTTTTAAAGAGGTACAGTTTTGGAATACGCCGTTATTAAGATTATTAACAGATGCGGGGATTACGATATTTTCGATGCCTGTACCGGTTAAAAGGTTATAGTCAACCATAGTTGCGCATCCGAAATCAAAGCGCTTTAGCTGTGCCCAACCGTTAAAAAGCTTGCTTGGTATAGATGTAAATACGCGTGAGAACCATTTAATTTCCTCACATTTTGGAAATACATCTGCCGATGCGGTGGTAAATCTGTCAACATAGTCCTTTGAGTTACCGTAATGCACAGCGCTTGAAAAGTCCATTGCTATAATGGATGATTTATCAACCGCTTGTGTAAACTCAACATCTGAATAAAAATCAAATGTAAGATTTACTCTTGGATTTCCGCCTTCGGTATTCTTTACATACACGGTTGTGTAGTCTTGATTTCCCTCAAGCTTAACATCAAACTCAATATAGAGTGACGGTGTTTCTGCGCTTGCTACCATTGCAAATACAACTATAAAAAGTGATATTAGCAAGGATAGTAAAAGAACTTTCTTTTTCATTTTGTTTTCTCCCTTAATATGTAATTTTTTAACAATTATATAATATCATAATATTTTATAAAAGTCAATCATTAGCCGTAGCATCTTTGAACAAGAGCTTTTTCGCCTGTTGATTTGTATGTAACATAAGCATAGTCAAGCTCAATATTAAATCCCTTGGGAATTGACATATTGTTATTTGGCTCGCAAAATTGAATAAGTCTTTCCGTTAACACAGAATGCCCCTTGTCGCGTACAGTCATTTCGTCAGGCATTTCTAAAATATCGCCCGCATCAAGCTCAATTCCGTAGGTGTAAATTTTTACCTGATATTCCTTTTTGTATTTTTTGGAAAACAAGGTGTAATTTCTATCCTCTTTTGAAATAATTTCAAATGCGCTTCTTTCAACCTCGCGCCCGTGTCTTATTTGCTCCTTTTCCATAGTTAGCTCCTTTTATTTTGTTGCTATTACCGGCTTAAATATTTAAACAAATCCTTTAATTTGTTATCAGTGATTGTTTTTTCGTAGTTTTGCGTTTCGTTTGTTGGATGCAAAACAGGATATGTGCCACGAGTTTTTAAAATAAAATGATTTTCTATTAACCAATCAATTATATTAAATAATTCTTCTCGAGTTAGTAATGAGCTTAAGCTACCGTATTCTAAAACCGTATTTAATTTTGCTTTATTAATTTTCTCACTGCTCGAGCCTCTTAAAACATCAACTAAAACAGTTGTTCCGTAATATTTTCTTTCGCTAATATGAACAAGACAAGAAAGTACTGTATAGACGATATCATTAAGATTATTGCCCTTGTAAAATACTCTTGAAAGATCAGGCTTAACAATTTCCTTTATTGGAAAAGACAATGTTACTTCGTCTATTTGTTTCTCTGCTTTGGTTGAGCTTTCAGCGGGAACAAATCCAATTTTAGGGCAGTGTTCGCTTGTTTTTTCCGGTTTCACATATACTAATGTATCATCTGGTTTAAGGTTGAACATTTCATAATATTGCTCACGGCTCATATTATTACTACAACCTGTGGAGTCGCTTTTGTAATTAGTACAGCCTAAAAAATACTTTCCCTCTCTTCCCGGTTTTGCAACAAGATATCCATCTCTGCAACGGTCACACTTCAAAATTGATAGCTTGCCTGCCTTGTATTCATTAGTCATAAAGCTACACGCCTCAGGTTCATTTGTACAAAGATAAAGCTTTAAACCGTATGCATTTTTGTAGCGGTATTGAAGTGGATATCCGCAAATTGGACACACCTTTTTATTGTTTGTATTTTGTGGAGGCTCCTCGTTCCATTCACCTCTAAGCACGACATTTTTATAATTATGCTTTATTTCCAAAAGAAACTCTGATGGATTTTGCTCAGGAGCTATACAAAAAACTCTATTTTTTGTTCTTGTCATAGCAACATAAAATAGCCTTCTTTCCTCTGCATAATCTATGGAACGGTCTCCCTTAATAACGAAGGAAAGAACAGGATCGTCCTCGATTTTTGAAGGGAATCCATAGGTTTCATTTTTGCCGTTTATAATTATAACATTATCATATCCCAAGCCCTTGGATGCATGAGCTGTCATAAATGTAATGTTCAGCTTAGGATATTTTACCGATTTAAGCTTGCTTCCTCTGTTGATATATTCAAACAATCCTGTTTTTTCTAACTTTTCCCCATCAAAGCCAAATCTCCCAAGCAATAAAATTGATGATGTTTCAGGCTTTCCCTCGGCTTGATTGAATTTAATTATTTGCTCAAGTGCGGTTTCTATTGAACGAGCAATTGCATAATTAGCACCTGTTTTTCTATCTCCGTTTGGTGATTTCAGTGTGCTATCATATGTATAAATTATTACGGGATCGCTTATATGCTTAGGCGAAATAAGCTTTTTTCTTATTTGTGCTTTATTTTTTTGAACAAAAGAGCCGGCTATATCTATAACCTCTTGTGCATTTCTGTATGTTTTTACAATTTTAAGCAAATTAGCATATCCCATTTTTTCCTTAAATTTTGTAAACAGAGTTATATCAGATCCGCTAAATGCATATATAGATTGCCAGTCATCACCAACGGCTATAATTTTAGCCTCAGTTACATCTGCAAGGGCAGTTACTAAATCAAATCTTTGTCTTGAAATATCTTGATATTCATCAACGATAATATACTTAAAATCAAGCTTTTGCTTCATTTCCTTGACTTCTCTTAATATTCGTGCAGACTTATTTATCATATCTTGAAAGTCCACCGCATCATTTTCCTTCAAATAACGCTCATACTCCAAATAGCAGTCGTTACAGATATCTAAAAACAGTTTGGTTCTGACATTTTGAGTTTGGTGATACATCCTGTTAAATTCCTCAGATGTAAAGCCGTTTGTTTTGAAGTTGGAAATAAATCTACATATTAAGCTTAAAAGCTTTCTTATATATCTATTTTCCTCGGATGAAACAAGCTTTTCTATAACCTCCTTGTTGGGGCGAGGCTTAATTTCAAAGCCTATTCTTTCAAGCTCCTCCTTCAGATGCTCAAGCAATGCTCTATTATCATTAAATTTTGAAAATGTATATATTAGTGTTGTTCCGTGCTGCTTATGAAGAAGTATTTTGTGATTTATTGCTTTTTTGTATGAATCTAATTGGTCTTGGCTATATCTATCATTTTTGCCATCCTGAGTAATTCCAAAATGCTCAATATATGCTACCTTATCGCCTTGAGTTATTTTAAAATCCGGTGTGTATGGCTTTTTAGCCTCTAAAATATCATATCGGTAAACAGGCTCATATTCATAATCTATATTATTAAGATACAAATAGTTAGCTATTTCCACCTCTTGAGCTGATCGAAGCACCTCGTTTTGTATTGTTACAGATTTCTTTGTCCTTGAATCTACAACCTGTGTTTGAAATTCGTTCAAGTCGCTTTTTAAAGTATTAAAATTCGATTTAGCAATTTTATTAAAAAAATTATTTAAGTCATTTCCTTCATATGGAGCATCAAAATATGATGCAAAAAACATAACAAGGTTATTAACTAAGCTTTCATTCTTTAAAATTGAATTTTTAAAATAATCTTGTAGCACAAAATATAGCTTTGAATCATCAACGATGTTCAATTTGTCGGGATTTTGCTTATGTATTACGGCATTTCCTACTGCGTGGAAGGTAGAAATAGGACAGTTTATACCTAAATCGGTATTAATTTTATCTCTTAACTCCTGCACAGCCTTATTTGTAAAGGAAACAACCAATATTTGCGACGGCTTTATTCCCTTTTTCTCAACCAAATATTTCACCTTTGCTGCAACAGTAGTTGTCTTTCCTGCTCCTGCTCCGGCTATAACTAAGCTATAATCCTCATCAGTTAAAACTACTCTTCTTTGATCATCATCAAGAAGGATATTAGGATCAACCGTCTTTAATATATTATCTAAATATTGCTTTTCTGAAACCATTTTTTCTTTAACAAATGTATCGTTATGGCTTTCTACAAGCGTTTCTATGTTAGTATATTTTTGAAGCGTTTCCTCTACCGTTTCAGCGCTCAAATTATCGTTCTGACAAAAAGCAAATAGCATTTTACTTTTTTGAAGTGTCAAAAAATACTCCACTGTATTTTTCCATTCGCCAACAGTAGAAGTATATTCTTTTTTAGAAATATATTCAGTTTTACATAAAAGATTATTTAAAAACTTACTAAGCTCTATTAAATCTTTTCCCTCTTGGGAATTTGGCTCCTTGATTTCTTCTTGATATAATGATATTTTAACGGCGTCTTGAGCTTTTGCTTCACTCTCTTTTTGCGATTGCTCAGACTTAATATTATCTTGAAGTTTTTGCGCCTTTGATTTTTTCTTGGATTTTTTGCCAAACAAAAAAGATAGAAGTCCCATTTTTTACTCCGTATTGATTAGTTATAATAATTATAACATTTATAATTTATGTTTTCAATAGCTAAACAAAAATAGCCTTGACATAAAATCAAGGCTATTTTATTCCGCTATTATTCCTAAGATCTTTAGTCTTTTTCTTATTCCTCCCGCGGTTCTTTGAAGTGTTTTGGCAATTTCCTTAATTGATTGACCATCTTGATAGAGTTTAATTAGTAAATTTTCCTCTTCTTTGTCCCATTTTTTGCCGAGGTTAGCATGAGCCGTTTTTGTCTTATTAGACAAAAACTCGGTTATACAATAAATATTATCAACAATAAAGCGTTGTGCTGATTCGCTAAACAACATTACAAAATAGTCATTTCCACTTTTGCTTATTCTTTTTTCAGAAGTTATGCCTATTTCCTCGCCTAATTTTGTTGGTTTCCTTATTGGCCTGCCAACTTGATTTACAAATATTTCTTCTACAAGTTCTGTTTCTATGAGCCAACGAGACAAAGCATTTACAGGTAACTTTTTTACATGATTTTCAATTAATCTATTAATTCTTTCTGCAACATCTGAAACAAAAATCGGTGTTTTAGAAAACTCAAATTTTTCTATTTCCTCTGGAGAAATATAAAACGGGCTCCTTTTAGCCTTCGGTATGTAAGTTTCCTTTCGTTCCTCGTTTTTAATAAGTGTAGTCAACACACCGGAAATATATGAAAAGCATTTTAATAGCCTTGTATTTGACGCAACATCATTCTCCGGAACCTCTTTATCATCAATGGGATTAATACCTATTGCAAGCTTATCCATATACATTTTTGCTCGTTTTAAAGTTTCAATTTCAGTCATAATTTTACTCCATTTTGTTTTATAAGCATATTATATCACTTTTAAATAAGCTTTTCAATAACAGTTTTTATTGCATTTTAGATAATATTTCATCAATTGTTTTGGCAACGCTTTCGGTGTGTAGCCATTTTCCCTTTTCGCCATAGAGGATATGCTTGGCAAGGTCGCCTGAGCCACACCATGTGGTCATTAAAAGTCCCTTGATGTGTCCGTAATCGTGTCCCTTTGCATAATTTAAAAATGCTTCTGCATTTTTTATTGTGTGCCACGGGGATATTAAAATTTCGAAGCCTTCTTTTGCAAAAATCTCAACAGAGCGGTAGCTATTTTCCAAATTATAATGCCAATCGCAAATTGTGATATCCTTGGAAAGCAGCTTTCTTGCATTTTCTGTTCCGTTTTTTGAGGCTTCCCACTCATTGTAGCCTGTTTCGTCGGTGGATAAAAGCCTATCCCCCCATATAAAAATTTTGCCGCCCTGTGCTTTTATATAGCTATTTATGTCGTTTATCCAGTTGGCTAAAAGTATGTCATTTGGTATGCTTGCACATTTTTCGCAAATGCCCATATTAAAGCCTTCATCGCATCCAATATGTATTGCGTCGCTTTCAAATACATTCATAAGCTCTAAGGCAAGCTCGCATACGATTTTCTTGGCTTTTTCGTTGCTTAAGCATATGCTTCTTGCATAGAGCACCGCTTTTTCGTTTTTTTGCTCGTCAAGCTCGG
>JAFQAM010000138.1 GCA_017416885.1 Clostridia bacterium
TCCTGACGGAGTGAAATCAGAAGAATACATTAATAATACTCCCTCAGGTGCTAAAGATACTGTAACATCCGTGGCGTCTGTTCCGTTGAGTAAGAATTCACTTGGTGCTTTGTAACGAATATAGCTTATAGCTTTTCCATCGGTTTCGTTATTTAAATCGGCAGACAACGATGCCAAATGTTCTAAAATTTGAGTATATACATCTTGTGTTGGTGTTTCCGGAAGCTCGTTAGGAATACTCGCAATAACCTCAAATGAGCTTGGGTATGTATTCTGCACTGTTTCATTGCCTGTATAAAGCGCAAATTGAACGCCAACTATGCCTGCATATTGTGTGATAACAGAATCAATAGATATATGCCACGCATTAAGGCTTTTTCCTTCAGCAAGAATGTCCAATACCGCTTGATCAAATCCTTTTAATAAAGACATAACATACGGTTCAGACACTTGTCCGTTGGGCAACTTAAATGATACTGTTACTTGTGATGTGCTTGCAAACGGAGCTAATAATACAATTCTGTTTGCGTTGTTACTTCCTTGATATACATTTTCGTATATCGCTGATGTGGTTGTTCCTTCGTTGTTAATAATAAAAATCATTTTTGTTTCTCCTTTATTAATTTATTCATTGTATGGGTTTGATGTTGCTACAAAATAGATAGAATCGCTTGTTGCATTTTCCCTATAGGCTTTCTTTGGTTTATTTCGTGCTAATAACAATTCGCCGCCATAGGTTTCTGTTTCTTGACTTATGTTTCCTTGTTCATCCTCATAGGTTACTGTTTCACCTGTTCTGTTTTGTGTAACTATCGCGTATGATTGAAAATCTAAATTTTCCACAAAATTAACAATAATTTTATTTTCTGTCAAGCTTACTGACATATTTACCGGATTGTTTATATTTAGCGCTTTTGATATATCTATTTTGTTTTCAAATTTGCCAATTGGCTTATCAAAGAAATAAATCTGTCCTACTCCGTGCTCGTTTGTT
This sequence comes from Clostridia bacterium, assembly GCA_017416885.1. Classification (GTDB taxonomy): domain Bacteria; phylum Bacillota; class Clostridia; order Oscillospirales; family CAG-272; genus RGIG2000. The sequence goes on from JAFQAM010000138.1 coordinate 995, forward strand.
ACAAGTGGATTGTTTTTCGCCAATGCGCTTCCTATTATAATATCCTCTTGGTCTGTCACCATTTCAACCTCGTAATTAACTGACAGAGCCTCGCGGCTATCTTTACGCAATATATATTCTTTGTTTGTCATTATATAGGATAAATTACTGCTGTTTTTTATTTCGTAATTAACTGTTTTCGCTTGGTTAAGTCCTAAATCAGATATATTATTGAACAAAGAAAACATATAGTAATATATCTTTCCGTAATAATCGCAATATGGCACATCGGTCTGCCAATAAGCGGTTATTTTTTCTTTATTTCCATCTATAATTTGATATTGTTCGCCCTTAAAGACCTGCTCTCCCGCCGAATAATTATCCTTGTATTTCCAAGAGAACAATATTGAATTACCAAACGAGCTTGATATAACGGGTAATTTTACACTTGTTCCATTTATCGTTTCGCCGTTATAATTAAGATGCGAACAAATTGCTGAGGTAACAGGCGTTACCTCAGGGCTTGCTACATAGTCAAATGTACCCCTTATAGCATTATAATTTCCGAATGCAATAGGTCGTTTAGTATATTTTGATGCATCATCAGTAAATACAACATAGTCCTTTAACAGAATATCTCGTTTATATGCTTGTCTTTCGCTTACCTCTGAAATTCTCTTATTGGAATTAATTCCTACATATTGAGAAATTCGGTTAAAATCATTTGATAATGCAACTGTGCATTTAATGTAAAATGGCATTATTTCGGTAGTTACAGCTGAAATAACATATCCGTCAAGCATTTGTCCGGCTTTTGGTATTTGTGATATGTCACTTAGCATATATGTCCTTGTTTGTTCCACATTACCAAGCCTTTGCGCCACTCCCTTGATATTTTCACCATAATATGATGTTTCAATTAAGTTTTCGCTTTGATTGTATATCAGAGAAAATCTCTTGTTTGTAGGTATAATCAACTGTTTATTATGGCTGAATTTAGCATCATATATAGGTAAGTATGATACTCTGAAAGCAAGTGTAGGAAAATTACTTTCAACCTTTGAATTTAAATCAGTAGCATCCATACCATTTACCGATGCTAATATATTTGAAATTGCGTAATTTTCCCACATACTATCATCTGCATTATCAGATTTAAAGAATAATCCGTCGATATCATTTTGCCCTTGCGTATAATATATAGCATAGCATTTAGCATATGGATATGTACCCCCATAACTTGATAATGTGCTATGGTATTCATGAGCTTCAAATACATATGATGTTATGTCTTTAGGTTCTACTATCCAATTTCCTTCATCATCATAAAGTCCACATTCGACTTTTGTAATTTTGTATATAGGTAATATGGTTGACACTCTTGAATTGCTCTCGGTCAACTTAACATTAATGCTTTCTGTTCTTAATGTTTGCGTATTAGTGCTATCCGGATCAATAATAACACCTTGTGCATAATTAAGAGAATTTACAATATTGCTTGCATTTGTTTGTATATCCGTGCAATATTGGGATATATCAGTTGAGTTACCTTTATATATGTAAGGTGCATTTGCTAACGATGCTTGTTCGCCCGTTCCATATTCATCAAAGAATATCCAATTTTCTTGATAAATTCCATTTTCATCATATCCACCAAGCCTTGGCTCTGCGTGAATATAGCTGCCAATAATCTTTAATTGTTCTCTTAATGTACATTGTGTCATTGTAAACTCAGGTGCTTTAATTTTATCAAACTTTTCTGCTTGTATTGTATTTAATGTATATGTTGGTATTTCTCCCCAAAATTTCGGTTCTGCTATTTCTAATACTCGATTAATACAATCCGCTATACTCCAAGGCTTAAGAGGATGTTTGTTTTCTACTCCTGCAATATTGTAATAAATGTCAATGTGGCTTTGTTTTGCTGACAAAATTCCAGCGATTTTTTGGGTTTCTGCTAAAGTTATTCTATACTTTATAACTAAATTAAAATTGAAATTAATTGTTGCAGTTTCATTACATAAAAGTTGTTTTTCTTCAGAGTTATCATACGAATATGAAGCAGTGCACTCATTAAAAACAAGTGATAGTTCCGTATCTGTTTCATTGTTCATATGTAAAATAGCAATTGCTTTCATTGCTATATCCATTGGTTGTATAATTGTTACAGTTGAATTTTTGAGAAGCGGTGTGGTATATTCTTGTTCTAATTCTTTACGCACAAATCCATCATATTCATTACTTATATGTCCTTTTGCATCAAAGTAAAAATAAGAGAGCGCGCCATATGGATATTTCGTATAATTACGCTTTAATACATTAGTAAAAGTTGTACTTTGACAGCAGATGCCCTCCAAAAGTTTTGTTCGTTCTATAAGATACAAATCATGAACATAGAAATTAGAACCTGTTGGAAATTCTCTTGGTTTATCTTGCGCCAACACTAAATATAATTCTTTTACTATTATATCATCTTGCTTTAATTCTATTTTGAATTCTGTCAACGGATCATATATTTTTTTCTTTGAATTGCGAATAATTAAATGCGCCTCATCTAATTGTTCATCTAATAAATTTGCGAAATTAAGCGGAAACACTGTATTACCATCAACAACAATATAGTTATTTTGTTTTTTTACTAAAACTGAAAATTTATTCATATTTCTCCTTTCTATTGACTTATTTTAACGATTGTGTTATAATATATATTAATAATAAATAAGTGGAGTGTCATGTATGAGAAAAAAATTAAAATATATATATTTAGGCTTAATGTTTGCCTTCTTTATTCTTTCTTTATACGGCCTGATTGTTATGTCATATCTTTTGTCATTGTTTAATGAGACAAAGGTTACATTATCAGGTAATGGATGGATCTTGTTTATTTTCCCTATTCTTTTTGGCTTAGTAGGTATAATTTACTTCGCTTTTACGCTGCGTATGATGATTAAAAAATCTAATCTTTTGAATTTTACTAAATATACCTACGAAGAATTTAAAGCAATAATGGATAAGAAAAAAGCCGAAAAGCAAGAAAAGAAAAAGCAAAAATTACAACAAAAATTAAATGACTTAGACAAGACCGAGTAATCGGTCTTGTTTTGTTAATTTTTTCCTATTCTGCCACTGTTGGCACCTATTCTAATTTGATTTAGATACTGTGTGATGCTTTCCTGTTGTCTTGCAACACTGATTTCATTTTGTCTGATTGCTAAGTTAACAAGCTCGTTGCCAATGTTTAAAGCTCCGTTAATTAAAGCTCCCGGTGCGCCTGCCACCATAGCGCCTTGCACTACACTTGTTACAAAGCTTATGCCTTTTTTAGCATAACCATAGTGGGTGTGTAATCTTTGTTGTAGCGCTTCGTGGCCTGTGCGAAGGCTTACCATATTAATGTTACTGGTAATAACCCTATCAGCTACATTTGCAGCATATTTAACAGCAGCCATTTTTGAAAAAATTGATTTGTTTTTATTTTCATCCTTGGCTCCGTCATTAAATACATTTGTTGCTGTTGACTTGCTTTCCTCTCCGCCGCCTGTATCATTTACAAGAGTAATTCTATATTCCTTTTCTGCCATATATTTACTCCTGTTTCTCTGCTAATTCAGCAAGTCTAACTTGCGCTCCGCTTGATAATTTAACTAAACCGTTATTCATCATTGCTTCAACCATTGTTACAGAGGTTGATGCATTTAATGTAGTTTCGGTATTTTGGTTTGCCTCGTTAAATATCATATATTTGCTTATAGTGGTTTGCCCGTTTTCAGTCGGCTCTGTAATTTCAACATAATGGGCTTCATTTGTGCCATTTAATACAAAATCGGCAATTATATCGTCTAACTTGCTTTTTTGGATTGGCTTATCGAAATTTATTGTAAATATAGTTGAGCCTGTTACATTTGTAGCGCAGCCGTCTGTTGTATTACTGTCAATATCCGCTTCTTGGTTTGCTACTCTTGAATAACCCATTCTTGGTGAATTGACATCACATCCGTCAATTTTCATAGTAATTTCCGTACTGTTCACGCCCCCGGCCACAAAAGAATATGAAACATAGCAGAAAAGGCTAATACTATCGCCGATTAACGGTCTTACCTCTCTTTGTCCTGTTCCTGCAAGAGAATAAGTAACCCCCACATTATAGCTTTCAATCTTTTGATAAGAATTTAGCGATAAAGCTTCATCAATCACGCCGCGAATTGCGCCGACAAGCTCCATTGTATTATCTGATGCATTTTCAAGCGGAATAAGTAATTCAAGCATTGTTGAAAAGGTTAAATTTTGGCTTAAAGCTCCCTCTATATTACTTTCCAATACTGTCATCAGACCGTTAATATATTTAACTCTTTTGTTTATATCCACATTTCCCTTTTCATCAGAAAAATAATCATATCCGATATAGTCGCCTGCATCTAAAAACAATTTGAATTTATATGATTCGCTACCATTATCAAGCGCAGTATTTTCGCTTGATTTTTTAATCAATGAAGAATTTAATTTATCTTCAAGATTTTTTACAATATCTAATATACTAATCATTTTTTGTTCCTCCATATTTTGATGATAATCCTGATACAATTTGGCTAACGATTTTATCAAACCAAGCGTCAGTTTCTTGACTTTGATTTTCGTTATTTTCATTACTCACGCAAATTTCGCAGGTATCTTTATTTGTCCGTCTTAGCTTCACTGAATAGCTTTCCGCTTCCTTCGGTAATGCTTTTTTTAACTCGAAAGCAAAATCATTACAAAATTGTTGAAATTTATTTTGCGTCATTACTTTAACCCCCAAGGGTTGTCGTGCTCTGTGAGCTTCAGCTCATATTCGGTGCACACTGAACTGCTTAGTGTTCGGAGCGCTTCAGTGGTCGCTTGTTCTTTGTTTTCTTTGATGCTTTCGATTACATAAAATGAACCGTCGTCTAAAGCTACATAACCATTGATTTTAAAATCCAACGAATCATTGGTTTTAACCGTTACCGATTTGCTTTGTGCCGCAATATTGCCAAGTAGCATTTGATTTTTGCTTTCACACTGTTCTGTGATTTCATAGTTGAATTGTATTCCAGCACTCTCAACGGTTAATGGAAGCTCGCTATAATATGTGCCTGTGCAGACTTTTTCGTACTTGCCTTGAAGCAGGCTTATTAAATCAAACATTACGCTACCTCCTTATCTGAAATCATTTTTAAAAGGCTTTTTGCAACAGTATCAATTGCGATTGCTCTTTTGTTTTCATCAACGGAAAGTGACAAATTACCTACTGACAAAATGTAAATAGCTTGCTTAATTAAAGCCCTTTCAAATAGATGTCTTGTAACAGTGTTGCTATCAATCTTGCTAACTACATTTAAAGAATTATCGTAAATATAACCGTAAATCATTTCGCTTACTGTTTGTAAAAATTCTTTAACGATATATTCGGGCGTAGCGGCTTTATTGCTTGCTAATCTGCCTCGAAGGTTGATACCGCTATTTGTTAAAGCGTCCTCCGTCAGCACATACATTTCTGTGAGAGCATCATAATTCATTGTTTCTGTGTTTGTGATCATTTGTTTTCTCCTTTCGTTTAAATAAATTTAATTTCTGTTGATTATGATTAATTTTTAAATTTGCTATGTCATTTTTATTCTCCTTTCAATTATTTTTCAAATAGCTATTGCAAAAGTTCACATTTTGTGTTATAATCTCTTTGAAGCAATCGCTATGATTACATTTTAATGCACAAATGTGAATTTGTCAATACTCAAATTTCACTTTTATGCATTTTTGTATAATTGCACAAAAATCATTATTCACATTTGTGAATTTTAACGAAAGGATACAATTATGTTAACTGAACAAGAAAAGCTTACCTTAACAAGAATAATAGGACTATTAAAGGAAAAGAAAATATCAAAAAGAGAGTTTTGCCAATATTTGAATGTTTCACCCTCAAATTTTGGAAATTGGGTTTCCGGAAGAAATACATCATATATGAAATATATTCACGCCATAGCAAGCTTTTTAGATGTTTCCATTGACTATCTTTTAGGAAAGGAAAATGCTACACTTGATGCTGATAAAACAAATGTTGTTGATATTGAACAAGAAAATGTTTATATGATACCTGTTTTTGAAAGCGTTTCTGCAGGCTTTGGTGCTTTAGCGCACGATGTAGTTATTGATTATGAGCCTCTTTATATTCGTAGTGAATCCGAAGCAAAGGAAACGATTTGCATAAGGGTTAAGGGTGACAGTATGTTTCCATTAATTGATGATGGAGACACAATTCAGGTACACAAGCAGACAAGTGTCGACAGCGGTGCCATTGCCGTTGTTCTTCTTGACGGAGAAGAGGCGCTTGTTAAAAAGGTAATTTATGGGGAGACTTGGATCGAATTACATTCTATAAATCCAATGTACAAAACCATGCGCTTTGAAAATGAAAATGTCCTAAGATTAAAGGTCTTAGGACAAGTCAAAAAAATTATTAAGATTTGCTAATTTGCATACATATTAAAAATGCGGAATCCCATAATGGCATTCCGCATTTTGCGTTTATATTTTGTTGTACTCAAAAGCTATCCTTTAAGGTATGTCTTTTGTATTTATTCCTCTGCTTTTGGAATAGTATTATATGAAATTGCGCTGAGTGTGTTTGTTTTTTGTGTGGATTGTAGGTAAACAACGCTGATATCGTCGCCGTTTTTAACTACAACATAGCTTGCAATTACTAATTCAATATCTAATTGATTTTCGTTCATTCCTGTTAAAACAAAATCGTATGATGCATATTCTCTGCCTACCTCGGCTTTAACTACGCTTCCGTTTGAAAGGATAGCTGCGTTTCCGTTTTCGTCAAGAGGACTTATGTCGCCAAGATTTTGCTTGCCTGCGGCTACAATACCGTAGGTGAGTGTCTTGCCTGTCATTTCCTCATATTGAGAAATTGCTTTTGTATCAACAATAAATGATGCTACAATACCGTATGAGCCGTCCTCGGGTGTTGAGTAGCCCAAGAACTTAAATAACGGCGCTGCCTTAATATTTTCGTCTGCCATTGTAATGCCGCAACGCTTACAAACCGCAAGCATACCGCTTTCAAGGTAGCTATCGTAATGGATATTTCCTGTCTTGTTTGGATCTGCCTCGTGGCCAAGCGGAGACAAATCAGCCTCGGTATCTAATGTTAGCTGGTCAAA
>JAFQAM010000014.1 GCA_017416885.1 Clostridia bacterium
GTGCACCTGCATACTTTTCAAGAATTAATGCAAGAGTTCTTTCATAACAACCGAGAGATGTACGGTGGATGATATATGGTGTTGCCATTTGGTTGTTTGAATCTACATACTCCATACCAAATTTCTTAGCAAGAAGCATATCAATCTGAATTGTTACAATTGTGTCCTCCTTGCCAAATACATTCTTGCATTGAATGTCAAGCTTAGGACCGTAGAAAGCAGCCTCATCAATACCAATCTCATAGGTTAGACCGATTTCATCAAGAAGCTTGCCCATAATCGCTTGAGCCTCATTCCATTGCTCAGCTGTGCCCTCATACTTGTCAGTACGGTTAGGATCCCACTGTGAAAATCTGAATGTACAATCCTCCCAAAGTCCAACAGTTTCAAGACAGTATTTTGCAAGCTCAAGACAGCCCTTAAATTCCTGCGCAAGCTGATCGGGACGGAGAACAAGGTGTCCCTCTGAAATTGTAAATTGACGAACACGAATAAGACCGTGCATCTCACCGCTATCCTCATTTCTGAATAGTGTAGATGTCTCGCCTAAACGCATAGGTAAATCTCTGTATGAACGCTTTTTATTTAAGAATACTTGGTATTGGAACGGACAAGTCATTGGACGAAGTGCAAAGCATTCCTTTGTGTAATCGTCAGGATCGCCAAGAACAAACATACCGTCAAGGTAGTGATCCCAGTGACCTGAAATCTTGTAAAGCTCTCTCTTAGCCATTAAAGGTGTCTTTGTTAAGAGATAGCCTCTCTTTTGCTCTGTATCCTCAACCCATCTTTGTAAAAGCTGAATTACTCTTGAGCCCTTTGGTAAAAGAATTGGAAGACCTTGACCGATTGAGTCAACGGTTGTAAAGAATTCAAGATCTCTACCGATTTTGTTGTGATCGCGCTTTTCAGCCTCTTCAACCATCTTTAAGTATTCCTCAAGCTCATCCTGTGTAGCAAATGCAGTACCGTTTACACGGGTAAGCATCTTGTTGTTTTTGTCATTTTTCCAATAAGCGCCGGAAATCTTTGTGAGCTTAAATGATTTTAATGCTTTAGTGTAGCAAAGGTGAGGACCAACGCACATATCAATGTAGTCGCCCTGCTGATAGAATGTGATAACCGCATCCTTATCTAAATCACCAATATGCTCAACCTTGTATTTTTCGTTTCTTTCTTCCATTAGCTTAATAGCCTCATCGCGTGGCAATGTGAATGCTTTAATAGGAAGATTTTCCTTTGTGATTTTCTTCATTTCCTTTTCAATGGTTGCAAGGTCGCTATCAGTTAATTTAGTGTCACCTAAATCAACATCATAGTAAAAGCCCTTTTCGTTTGCAGGACCGTAAGCGAACATAGCATTAGGATAAAGACGCTTAATAGCCTGAGCTAAGATATGAGCAGCAGTATGTCTTATAATGTGTAGCTCCTCATTCTTGTCGGTACATTCGGATACTGTACCGTTGTTTAACATAATTTTCATAGTATATACACTCCTTTTAATAATTTACAAATAAAAATAAAAACACCCCTACCGCAAAACGCGATAAGGGTGCATAATAGCACGGTTCCACCTTAAGTTTAACTCATTTACTCTTTAACGCAGAAATACGGTATAGCTTGTTACCGCCATACAGCTCGAAAGTGGTGTTCACATAAAACTCGGTAAGGAAATCGCACCGTTTTTCCTCTCTCTGCAACCTACATAATATGCTACTGTCTTTGTCATAGCCTTTGATACACACATTTTAACACAACAAAAGAAAAAAATCAATACTTTTTTCAAATATATATTTGCCAAACTTGACATAAAAATTCATATGTGTTAAAATATCATCATCAAACCAATGGAGAAAAGAAATGAGCAGAAAATATTTTTGGATAATTTTAATAGCACATTTAATAGTGCCAATATCACTATTTTTTCCCGTGCTTCGTGATTTTGAAATTTCAAACAGATCCACATTAATTAATATATTTGACTTTATAAGACAAAATCAATATATGTATATAGCAGTTTTGCTTATTACCTTTACATTAATTGAGCTATGCGGATTAGGTAACGCAATTTATTGCTTAACAAAGAAAACACCGACAAATAGAAATATAAGCATATCATTTTTATTTGGCTTTTCCTCTGCCATCTTAGGCGCAATGTTCATAAGCGCAGGCTCATATCCATTCTTTATTATATGCGCATTATCATTTATAGCCATTTCCTATTCATCAATCAAGCTAATGAGACTTGAAAAGTAAAATGCTAACTCACGGTTGACAAATGCAAACCGTGAGTTGCTTGCATTTTTGAGAAAAATATGATAAATTATAATTGTGAATTTCACATTCATCCGTGAACAAATTTTAGAAAAGAGAACAACAAATGAAACGCAGAATAACAAAAAAGAAACAAGAAAACCTTCAAAAAAAGAAAAAAGAACACTTAACCGATATGATTTGCGGTATAGTGCTTGTCATTATTTTTGTAATTCTCACTTTTACTTCTCTTTATTCATATAATCAAAAACCACTAACATACACTGATGTTGAATACAAGGAATTTATCGTTGAGTATTTTGAGGAAAGAGGCGGAAAAAGTAGTAGCCGACACTATTATGTATATGTAAAAGAAGAGAAGCAACCGTTAATTATTAACTCGGTAATCACATCATATGAAATAAAGCAAAAGCTATGCGATATAAAAGA
>JAFQAM010000139.1 GCA_017416885.1 Clostridia bacterium
CCGATATGGTATCTACTGCGTTTGGCTCACTTGCAATGATGACATCTGTGCTTGTTTCACCAAACGGGCAATATGAATATGAGGCTGCACACGGCACTGTTACAAGACACTACTACCGTTATTTAAAGGGCGAGGACACATCAACAAATCCAATGGCAACAATTTATGCATGGAGCGGTGCGCTTCGCAAAAGAGGCGAAATTGATAACCTACCAAGCCTTGTTGATTTTGCAAATAAGCTTGAGGAAGCTTGTATTGATACATTAAATGACGGCATTATGACAAAGGACCTTGTAGGACTTGTTGAAAAGGGAACAAATGCCACAGCAGTAAACACAATCACATTTATTAAAGAAATCCGCGCAAGACTTGAAAATAAATTAGCATAAAGGAGCTTTAAAATGAAATTTAATTTTAAAAGAGTAGTTGCATTCTTGTTGCTTGCAATTATGCTTCTTGCATCTGTATCCTGTGGCAACACATCTGTTGATACCGATACTGACACAAGTAATGATACAAGTGCAGATATCTCAACTGATACAAGCACAGGAAATAACGGAAGCACACAAAATCCATCCTACAATCCTGTTATAACACCGGATAGAATCAAATACACCGCAACCTATAATGCGGCAGGCACAAAAATCAATTACGGTAAGCAAACACTTCAAGCGCCTGAGCTTGGCAAGTTTTATCATAACTATGAGGCTGCCATTTCAATGACCTTTGATGACGGTGACAATGTTCAAACAGGTCATATTCTTAATGAATTATTTGCTAAATACGGCTTTAAAGGCACTCTTATGGTTTGTGCAGGTAATGTTAAAAATAATGCGGACGAATGGAACACTATCATTTCCAAGGGTTATCTTGACATTGGTTGTCACGGATATGATCATGTTGACCCAAGAACAATCAATGATGAAGCAACCTTGACGAAAGAAACTAAAGAAGCGGTTGAGCTTTTAAGAGAGCTTTTTCCAACTCAAAAGGTTTTAACCTTTGCAGCGCCCCTTGCGTTTACAACTGATGCTTATGAGGCGGCTTTAAAAGAACTTGTAATTTCCAACCGTCTTGAACAAGGTGGCAATAAGGTTATTTACGGTGAAAATTATAATATGTACAGAATTCAAGCATCCTCATTTAATATGGGAAAAACGCTTGATTATATAAATGCTCAAGCAGATGCAGCAGTAAAAAATGGAACATGGCTCACTGAACTTATGCACGGTGTAATTGACGGAACAAGATATAATACTGATATTGACAAGGCGACATTCACACAGCACTGCGAATATTTATACAAAAAATACAACGGCAAGGTTTGGTTCGGTTCTTTTGAAGAGGTTTCACTTTATGTATATCAATACGAAAACTCAAAATTAGAGTATGTTGCATGCGATAAGGACTCAATGACCTTCAAGATTACAACAGATGCAAGCCTTGATAAATCAATCTACAATATTCCTATGTCCGCAAAGGTTTATTTACCAACATCCGCTTCAAGTGCATACTATGTAATTAACGGTGTTGAATATGATGCAAAGGTAGAAAAGCTTGGTGAAAGAAAAAGATATGTTAATCTTTTTGATATTCCAACAGACGGCACAGAGGTTAAGCTCTATTTCAGCGGAAACAGTGATGTAAGCAACGGTTGCTTTATGCATAACTATGTTGTATCTAATACTGTTGAATCAACCTGTACAAAACACGGCTATGTTGAGTTAGAATGCACATATTGCCATAATAAGTATAAGAGATCATATACTGACCTACATAACTACGCAGAGGAAATGGAATTTGATGGCGCAATCTACGAAAAATGCTCGGATTGCGATGCAATGCGTAAAAAAGAAGATAAATAAACTATAATAAAAACAGGAATTCAACTTGAATTCCTGTTTTTTTCTGTTATTTAGTCTTTTCTTCTTGAAAGTATTTCTAAAATTCTTAGGAAAAGATTTATAATGTCAAGATATAAATCTAACACGCAATCTATTGCATTATCAAGTGTTTTTGGAAATTGCTGAGCTCTATACCAGTCAAAGCCGATATATAATGAGAATATAATAACGAAAATCCAGTTAAACGCATTTCCACCATATCCGAGTAAAAGTGCAATAAACTGTGCCAAAATTGATACGGAAAGAGCAATAAACAGAGCAGCGCCCATTCTTGCAAAAAGATTTGGGAATAATGTTGCAAGAAGCATCATAACAGCAACGACTATACCTGTAACAATAATCGCCGATAAAATAAGCTCGGAATTATATTCAGGTAAGGAAATTGCAAGAAGCGCGCCAATTGGCACTACAACAAAATTATAGCCGATAAAGCTTACTAACGGACTTTTTGACCTTGACATAAAAATTCCTGCAAAGCATAAAACAAAGTAGCCTATTAAGAAAATTAATGGATTTAAGCCTAATAAAGCAGGACTTAAAAATTTAACCATTAATGCATTAACTACAAAGCCATAGAGAAGGCAAGCGCCAATTACTAAATTGTAAGCACCACTTGAAAGATTTTCGTGCGCGTTAAATCTTTCCTTCTTTGCTTCCTTGTTAAAATCAAACATAATTTCTCCTTTATTGTATCATTATTCAAGCTCAAATGCGCCTGTATAAAGCTGATAATACTTGCCCCTAAGCGCAATCAAGTCATCGTGAGAGACTCTTTCAATAATTCAACCGTGGTCAAGCACCATAATTACATCTGAGTTCTTAATTGTTGAAAGACGGTGTGCAATAACGAATACTGTTCTTCCTTGCATTAATGCATCCATACCGGCGGAAACAATAGACTCAGTTCTTGTATCAATTGATGATGTAGCCTCATCAAGAATCATTACGGGAGGATCAGCAACCGCCGCTCTTGCAATAGAAATCAACTGCCTTTGTCCCTGTGAAAGACCGCTACCGTTACCTGATAATACAGTATTATAGCCATCAGGGAGCATAGAAATAAACGAATGCGCATTCGCTCTCTTGGCAGCATCAATACATTCCTCATCGGTAGCATCAAGCTTGCCGTAGCGGATATTTTCCATTACAGTACCTGTAAATAGATTTACATCCTGTAAAACAACACCTAAGGAGCGTCTTAAATCGGACTTTTTAATTTTGTTAATGTTAATGCCGTCATATCTAATTTTTCCGTCTGCAATGTCGTAAAAACGGTTGATAAGGTTGGTTATAGTTGTTTTACCTGCTCCTGTTGCGCCAACAAAAGCAATTTTTTGTCCGGGCTCAGCGTAAAGTGAAATATCGTGAAGAACAATCTTTTCCTCAGTATAACCAAAATCGACCTCATTTAAACGAACATCGCCCTTTAATTCTGTATAAGTTACAGTTCCGTCACCGTGAGGATGCTTCCAAGCCCACATTCCTGTACGCTTTGCACTTTCTATAATGTTGCCGTTTTCATCGTGAGTAGCATTAACAAGAGTTACATAACCGTTGTCAACCTCGCTTTCCTCATCAAGAAGCTCAAATACACGCTCTGCACCTGCAAGGCCCATAATGATTGCATTCGCTTGCTGAGAAAGCTGAGAAACATTGTTTGTAAATTGCTTTGACATACCGATAAAAATAATAACGGTAGGAATACTCATTGATTGACCGGAAATTGAAAGATTTGGAACTTTCAAAACAACAAGTAAACAGCCGACAAAAACAATAAATACATATAAAATATGACCAATATTGTTAATTATTGGCATTAAAGTATTTGCATACTTATTAGCCTTAGTAGAATCATTGCATAATTGAGTGTTTAATTTATCAAACTCTTCCTTGCTCTTTGGCTCATGATTAAATACCTTAACAACCTTTTGGCCGTTAATCATTTCTTCGATGTAGCCCTCACTCTTACCAAGCGCTTGCTGTTGACGGATAAAGTATTTTGCACCGCCACCGCCGATTTTTTTGGAAACAAGAGCTATAGCAGCCACACCACAGAGAACAAGCAAGGTCATCCAAACGCTGTAATAAAGCATTACAAATAATACTGTAACTATAATTATAACAGAGGTAATAATTTGTGGTACTGATTGAGAAACAAGCTGACGGAGAGTGTCAATATCGTTAGTGTAATGTGACATTATATCGCCGTGAGTATGTGTGTCAAAATACTTAATTGGTAGTGTTTGCATTTTACCGAACATAAGATTTCGCATTTTATTTAGGAAGCCCTGTGTTACGGTCGCCATTGTTCTTGTATGTGTAAATGCCGCTATAAGACCGATAATATATATACAAATAAGTATAATAACCACCTTAACAATTGACGGATAAACCACCTCTAATGCTTCTTTTGGAGTTAGCTTACCGCCGTTATTAAATGTGTCAAGTGGAAGATCCCACTTATTAAGAAGCTTTTCCTTTTCAATAACTAATTGCTCATCCTCCGATAAATCGGGATACTCTCTTTTTGTTTCATCAGAAACCTCAATTTTTTCAGGATGTATAAGATATATACCCTCTTGAGCATCTGTTAAAACATTTTGTTGGAATACACCGGGAAGAGCAGTAGCAAGTGAGTTTAATGCAATACATATTAAAACTATAATAAACGGAGCCTTATAGAATGAAAACAGATATTTCATCAAACGGGAGAAAGTGCCCTTTTTTGCCTTTTTCATAGGACGGCCCATATTAGGCTGACGAGGATTTTTCACTGTCTTATTCATGACATTTTCGCCCCCTTTGTCTGAGATTCATAAATTTCCTTGTAAATTGCATTAGAAGCAAGCAGAGAATCATGATTACCGATACCGACAACTTTTCCGTCATCAAGAATGATAATTACATCAGCATCCTCAACGCTTGAAATTCTTTGAGCGATAATAATCTTTGTAGTATCCGGAATTTCCTCTCGCATTGCTTTTCTTATAAGAGCGTCTGTCCTTGTGTCAACTGCGCTTGTTGAGTCATCAAGAATAAGGATTTTAGGCTTTTTAAGTAGCGCTCTTGCAATGCAAAGCCTCTGCTTTTGTCCACCTGAAACATTAGTACCGCCCTGTTCAATATAAGTGTCGTATTTATCAGGGAAGCCTTGAATAAATTCATCAGCGCAAGCAAGCTTGCATACTCTTTCCATTTCCTCATCGGTTGCGTTTTCATTACCCCAACGAAGATTTTCTTTAATTGTACCTGAGAAAAGAATGTTTTTCTGTAAAACAACGCTAACCGCATCACGAAGTGAAACGATATCGTAATTTCTTACATCAACTCCTCCAACTAAAACAGAGCCCTCTGTAACATCGTAAAGGCGGGGTATCAGCTGTATAAGTGATGATTTTGAGCTACCTGTACCGCCAATAATACCAACTGTTTGACCTGATTTAATATGTAAATTTATATCGCATAGCGCATACTTTTCAGCTCTTTGCGCATACTTGAATTTTACATTGTTAAAGTCAATATCGCCGCTTTTAACCTCATAAATAGGATTTTCGGGATTCTTGATAGTTGTTTCCTCATTAAGCACCTCACAAATTCTTCTTGCACTTTCACTTGACATTGTAATCATAACAAATATCATAGAAAGCATCATAAGGCTCATAAGAATTTGCATTCCGTATGTTAAAAGCGCGGAGAAGTCACCAATTCTAAAAATAGTGTTATCTGAGCTAACGATTAATCTTGAACCGAAGAGGCAAAGACAGGTCATAACGGTGTACATGCAAAGAAGCATTACAGGATTATTAAATGCAAGGATCTTATCTGCTCTTGTAAAGTCGCTTGCAACATCATCTGATGCTTTTTGGAATTTGTCGCTTTCATAATCCTCTCTAACAAAGGACTTAACAACTCTCATTCCGTGTACATTTTCCTGTACAGATGCGTTTAAGGTATCGTACTTTTTAAAAACCTTTTTGAAAATAGGCATTGCTTTTCTTGCAACAGTAATTAAGCCGAAAAGTAAAATAGGAATTACAACCACAAAAACGAAAGCCATTTTTCCGCCGCGAATAAATGCCATTATAATAGAGAATAAAAACATAAGCGGAGAACGAATAGCCGTTCTTATAATCATCATAAATGATTGCTGAACATTGGTTACATCGGTTGTAAGTCTTGTAACTAAGCTTGATGTTGAAAATTTATCTATATTTTCAAACGCAAATTCCTGTGATTTGTTAAATAGCTCTCTTCTTAAATTCTTCGCAAAGCCGCAAGAAGCGGTAGAACAGTAAATTCCCGCTAAAGCACCAAAGCTAAGAGAACATAGCGCCATAATAATCAAAATACCGCAA
The DNA here is from genome assembly GCA_017416885.1 of Clostridia bacterium. GTDB lineage: Bacteria > Bacillota > Clostridia > Oscillospirales > CAG-272 > RGIG2000. The sequence goes on from JAFQAM010000139.1 coordinate 6,260, forward strand.
TAAAAGCCCGTAACGGCAAGACTGTTTGTAGAAATGTTATTTTCCACAAAGGTAACAATGCCTTTAGTTAAAAGTTGGCTTTTATCGCCTGTTTCTACATATGTAATTAAATCGGCTGTAAAGAAAGGAATAAGACATTCCATAACAACCTCGAGCGCCACAATAACAGGCGAGAGTATAGAAGCCTTTTTGTATTCCCCAATAAAGCCGGCTAACCGTTTAATATTTTTAAACATTTAATCATCCCTTCTATATTATTAAATTATTATGTATTTTATCACTTTCATTTTTTCAAGTCAATATTTTATTCAAAAAAATATGAATATCAAGTAAATTTTTATAGTAAAGCTTTATACCTATGTGATTTTATTTCAGTAAAATAAAGCTAAGGAAAACTATTTGAAAATAAATATTTAATTTTATTTAATTTTTTTGAAAAAACTCTTGCAATCAAGTTAAAACTGTGATAAAATAACAGACACGCCGGTGTGATGGAATTGGCAGACGTGTCGGACTCAAAATCCGATGGTAGCGATACCGTATCGGTTCGACCCCGATCACCGGCACCAATAAACGCACTCTTTTTAAGAGTGCGTTTTTATTAGAAATTTTCAAGGAGGCTATATGGATTTTTCTTTAGTTGGCGCCCACGCGCTTGCATATCTTGGCGATTCTGTGCTTGAATGCTTGATTCGTGAAAGACTAATTTTGAAGGGCTTTGAAAAATCGGGAAAATTAAATAGCGAAGCGCTAAAATATGTTACCGCTGTTAATCAAGCCGCCGCCTTTGCAAATATAGAAAATGAGCTTACTGAAAAGGAATGCGAAATATTCCGTCGAGGAAAAAATTCATCACATCTCAATATACCTAAAAGCGCTTCTCCTAAGGAGTACAAAACCGCAACTGGTTTTGAAGCAATTTTTGGATACCTAAAGCTATGTAAAAACGAGGAAAGAATAATCTATCTTTTTAATTTAGCCTATACAGACTTAAACATATAATTTAAAGAGAATGCAAACGCATTCTCATTTTTTTGTTGACCCTGTGTCGCGATTTTGTAGAAGTAAACTACAGGTTGTCATCAAATTTAGCTTCAAATATTGATTAAATGATACAAGTATGCTACAATCAAATTGAAGACAAAAGGAGGTAATCTTATGAAAAAAGTTACGGTTATTTTAATTTTGATAATGGCTATATTAAGCATTATTTTTGTATCCTGTAATGGAGATAGAGTCAACACTGATGAGTCAAGTGATTCTACATTTGATTCTTCTAATGATACAAGTATAGATACAGATAACAGTCAAGACATTGACTACGATGCTCAATTTGAAGAACTGTCAAAGGACTTAGATACAGTTAAATCTAAATTAGAAAACGAATCATCAGATTCATTTTTAAATACGATTTTAGATGAGTTAAATGACATTAGTGCAGAGTGTATTTTTAATGACGAGGCTACTAAGAAAAGCTTGATTCTTAAAAACGGCATAATCGCTATGCTTGATGAGGAAGCACAGCTTTTAATGAAGGTGTGCGGTAATAGCTTAATAATGCTTTCTACTGTAAATAATAAAACAACCTGCGCAACAATTGACATACCGCAAGATGAAACAGTCAATGAGGGAGACTTTATTCTTACCAAAGAACACATTGTTCCAACTAATAATCCCAATGAATATATGCTATCAAAGCAATGCTTGAGAGAGTTATCAAAATACTTAATTTTTTTAACTGAAAAAGATGAGCTTGAGGAAATAAAAAATGCTGCTGCTTTTGTTGATTTCGGTAATTACATTAATAGTAAAGAGGTCAATTTCAATATTTCATACGGTGGCAAGCAATATACTTCAACACTTGGTCTATCTGGACTTATAGATGGAAACTCATATGCTTCCTTTGTTTTAAAAGAAGGAGAAAACGCACTAATTGATTTTAGCGCGCTATATGAAAATAATGAAGCGGTTAGCATAAATCTGAGTACCGTATTTGAAAACGAAGAAACTAAAATAACATATAATTCATCGCAAATTAAGCTTTTTATAAAAGAAAACGATAAAACTATTATAGATTTATCTATTGATATAACAGAAAGCGAAATTAAAGAGCTACCAAATTATGATTTGAAGCTGAAATGTGAAATTGACGACATTGAAAATGGACAAATAGATATAAAAGCATTATTTACAGGGAAATCCTATAAAAATGGTGTGAAGGAATATTTGTTGCAATTGACTACATTAGAAAATGGTGAGGAAAAAACAAGCGGATGCACCTTCATTACACCGACAGACAAAGAAATCACATTAAGCGAATATGAAAGCAAGCTAATAAGTAGAGTAGAAGCATATCAAAAGGATAAGGAGCTTATCGATACAAAAGCATCATATTTTGCAAAGGATGGAGCGGAATTTTTCAAGAATTACTATTACGATATACGCGCAAATAAAATTCCTACCGTTTACTACAAGTATGATGATGTGAACGATATTATATATCTTGTGCAGTATCAAGCAACCAATATTTTCGGAGAAATTCAATATACCTCGCAGGTTATTATAGATTATGAAAATTATATCTATTATTACAACGAGGTTATAGATTCCTTTGAAAGCTGCAAACCAAGTCAACAGCAAATAGACATCGCGCTTTTAATGAATGGACTTAATAAGTTCAATGAAAAATATGAAGCTATCATAGAAGAAAATATGTCAAATCCTTATGTTTACAGCTATATAGAAGCCGAAAACAAATATTTATGTGTTTCCTATAATAAAAATGACTATGTAGCCTATATGCTAACACCGTCAGATTTTTATGAATTTTCTCTTGTGAATTACTGTTGTCCAATTTACTATGTAGGAAATGAACCGTCTATTCATATCCCTATTTCAAGCACATACGATGAAAAATGCAAGGAAATATTTTTATGCGGAGAATGCGGATGTAGCTTTAAATCAAAAGCCTCAGTGCACGAAACCGTCAACGAAATTGTTCAAGAGCAAGGAGAAAACACTCCTATTGTTACCGTTGATAAATGCGTAAGATGTGATTATCGCTCTATGAATATCGGCGACGAATTTTTCATTAATCTTGAATATAGCGAATATTACGAGGGATATAAGATTGTTGGAATAGACATTCCAAATCCTTATGATAATATGGTGCTTGAGATTCCATCAATGAATGATTCAAGCATAATCAGTATAAAAAGCTTTGGATATGACTCTGATAAACATAGCTTCAAAAAAATTTCATTCCCAAATGAAATGAAATATATTGAAGACGGTAGCATAAGAGGAATAAAAATAGAGGAGCTTATTTTACCGAACAGTCTATATAAAATTGAAAGTAACGGGATAGAAAGCTGTTCGATTCGAGAATTGATTATTCCTGAAAAAACAAGCTATTTAGAGGATTATTTTATACATTACTGTTCAGGACTGAAAAAAGTAACCATTAATTCAAAGAGCCTTGTTAAATTTGGACGGTTAGAGCAATCCTTTGACGAATTAATTTTTAATGGATCATGTAATAATTTTAAATGTCCTAAAGGAATAAAAGCATTAACATTGCCAATAGGCACGCTTACCATTGATGGAATAGAGTATGCGAGAAATTTAAGCAAAATTACAATTCCCGAGGGTACAAAGCAAATAAAAGAGGGAATGTTTAAGGACTGTGAGGGTCTTACAGAGCTTATAATTCCAAGCACAGTAACATTTATAGGAAATTACGCCTTTGAGGGCTGTATTAATTTTACAAGCATTGTAATCCCTTCAACAGTTAAAAAAATCAGTGAACATGCATTCGTGCTTTCATCAATTTCAGTGATTAATTATGATGGCACATCTACTCAATGGAGTGCATATTTACCTATTACCTTAACAAATATTAATGTAAGATATTTGAAAAAAGAGGAGCAAGCATAATAACACAAAGCTGCAACGAAAAATCGTTGCAGTTTTTACTTTTAGTTATTTACTTTTTGATATTGTTATGATATACTAAAATAGATATTGAAAGAAACGGAAAATTAAGATGACAGAACAACAAATTTATAGATTTCAAAAAGCAAAAAGAGCGCTTTTTGACAAATATTATTCTTTTTTAAATGAGGAGCAACGAAAAGCAGTTTATACTGTTAAGGGCCCTGTTTTAATTTTGGCAGGCGCAGGAAGTGGAAAAACAACAGTTCTTGTAAACAGAATTGCCCACATCATTAAATACGGCAATGCGTATTATAGCAATAATATCCCGGATTTTGTTACCGATGACACAATAGAGGACCTTGAAAACGCAATCAATTTACCTAATGAATATATAGAAAAATATTTAGATTTATTTGCAATTGATAACTGTAAGCCTTGGGATATTTTAGCCATTACATTTACAAACAAGGCAGCAAACGAAATTAAGGAAAGGCTTGTTAAAACAGTCGGCGAGGAAGCAACAAGCATTTGGGCAGGCACCTTCCACTCAATTTGTATGCGTATCCTTCGCCAATTTGGTGAGCAGGTAGGCTACCGTCCTGGCTTTAGCGTTTGTGATACCGATGATGCTAAAAAAGTAATATCTCAATGCTTAAAGGACCTAAGAATAGACGAGAAAAAATTGCCTATTAAAGCCGTTATGAATGAAATTAGTGGAGCAAAGGATAAGCTTATGACTCCAGATGAATATGCCTTTGAGGCAGGCAATGATTTTAAATTTAAGCAAATCGCTCAGGTGTATGAGCTATATCAAAAAAGACTAATGGACTCTAATGTTCTTGATTTTGACGATATTATAATGAAAACTGTTCAGCTATTCACTCAAAACAAGGATACATTGGAGTATTGGCAAAACAAATTCAAGTTTGTTTGCGTCGATGAATATCAGGATACTAACAAGGCTCAATTCCATTTGGTGTCTATGATATCTAATTTCTACAACAATATAATGGTAGTTGGTGACGATGACCAAAGTATTTATAAATTCAGGGGAGCAACTATCGAGAATATTCTTGATTTTGATAAAAATTATCCTGAAGCAACAGTAATTAAGCTTGAGCAAAACTATCGTTCAACCTCAAATATTCTTAATGCCGCAAATAGCATAATAAAGCATAACTATCACAAGCACCAAAAGGAGCTTTGGTGTGATAATGATGAGGGCGAAAAAATTATCGTAAAGCAAACACCGACACAAAATGACGAGTCAAGATACATTATTGATAAAATAGTTTCACTTCATAAGGAAAGAAATCTGACATACCGTGATTTTGCTATTCTATATAGAGTTAATGCACAGTCAATGAACCTTGAAACAATGTTTGCAAAAAGCGGTATTCCTTATAGAATGTTAGGCGCGCTTCGCTTCTATGACAGAAAAGAGGTAAAGGACATAATTGCATATTTACATGTAATTAATAATCCAAGCGACAATATTCACCTTAACAGAATAGTAAATGAGCCAAAAAGAGGTATTGGTGATACATCCTATAATACAGCAACTAAAATTGGCGAGGAGTTAGGCATACCAACAATAAAGGTGCTTGAAAATGCTCACAATTATAATGCTATTCCAATGCGCGCTGCTAACTCAATGACAGCCTTTGCAAAAATTATCATTGGCTTAATTGAAGATGTGGAAAATATGTCTCTTTGCGACCTTACAAGACAGGTAATAAAACGCTCAGGCTATGAGGCTGATTTAATCGCTAAGGGACAGGTTGAGGCTGAAAGGCTTGAAAACTTAGAGGCGTTATGCACAGCGGTAAGAGAATATGAGTTAGCTAACGAGGCGCCAACCTTATCGGGCTTCTTAGAAGAAGTAGCGCTTATTTCCGACATTGACAGATACGATGAAAATGCTGATGCTGTTACTCTTATGACAATCCACTCAGCAAAGGGACTTGAATTCCCAATAGTATTTTTACCGGGAATGGAGGAAAATGTTTTCCCGGGAACTCAATCTATAATGGATCCTACCGAAATAGAGGAGGAAAGACGACTTGCATATGTTGCAGTTACAAGAGCAAAGAAAACTCTTATAATTACACACGCAAAGGAAAGAATGCTATACGGAATGACTCAAAGAAATCCGCTATCAAGATTTGTAAAGGAAATAGATGATAAATATCTTGATATCCAAAGAGAGAAGCCTGTTAGCTCATTTGTTGCAAGACAGACTCATATAGGTGGAAATCAAAACACATCATTTAGTCAAGGCTACAAAAAGCCAGAGCCACAAAAAATTATTCCTTATGAAATAGGAGATAGAATAAACCACTTCACATTTGGAGAAGGCACAGTTTTAAATGTAATACCTATGAGCTCTGATTTTATGTATGAAATTGCATTTGACAGGGTTGGTACGAAAAAATTAATGGCAACTTATGTTGCGAAGCTAATGAAAAAAATATAATTTAAGGAGAAAAAGCTATGTACATTCCAAGACCGGAGCATCCAAATCCCCAATTTGAAAGAGAGAATTGGACAAATCTTAATGGAGAATGGGAGTTTGAATTTGATTTTGGCGTTAGCGGCAGAGACAGAAAATTCTATGAAAGAACATCTTTGAATTCAAAAATCATTGTTCCTTTCTGTCCTGAAAGCGTTTTGTCAGGCATTGGCAACACTGATTTTTTAAACTGCGTTTGGTATTTAAAAAAGGTAAAAATTAAAAACACCAACAAAAGAGTAATTTTGCATTTTGGCGCTATTGATTATGAAAGCTACATTTACATTAACGGTAAAGAGGTATATCATAATGTAGGCGGTTATGTCGGCTTTGATATTGATATTACCAATCATGTGGAAAAGGGCAAGGAAAATATTATTACTGTTTGCGCCATTGACGGACATCCAAAGGGCAAGGCTTCTGGTAAGCAATCAAAGAATTATTATTCAATGGGATGCGACTACACAAGAACAACAGGAATTTGGCAAACTGTTTGGCTTGAATATGTAGAGTATAGCTATATAAAAAGCGTTAAATACTACACATCAATCGAACAAAAAAATGTCC
>JAFQAM010000140.1 GCA_017416885.1 Clostridia bacterium
TAAAAAGTGGATTGCGTCAATTGAAAATGATGGAACGGGTTTATTACAGCTTTCAGATAAAACTCTTGTGGGCAGAAAACTTTTCGTTTGGGGTAACACCGAGGGCGGAAAGCATTGGAATGATTGGTTAACGGACGGTGGCGAGTATGCGGAAATTCAGGCGGGGCTTGCCAAAACCCAATTTGAACATATTCCAATGGATGCACGACAAATTGTTTCCTGGAACGAATGCTATCGTTCCGTTACAGTGAAATGTAAAGACGATAATTATAATGACGTGTGCGAGGAAATTGATAGATTAGCACACGATTGCGAGTTTGGTGACTTTTTCGATATAAAAGAAAGCTATGAGCCGGTAATTTACGGTTCAGAGCGTGGCGCTTTGGCAAAAATGCTTGATCCAAGGGAAGCTCCAACAATATGTGAATTTCCGAAAATTAAGGACAAAAATAACAATTATTTGGCAACCTTGATAAATCAAGAGCCTACACCAAAGATACCAAATTTTGAATACGCCATTGATGAAAGGTATTTAAGCTTGATTGATAAGAAAGCTCAAAAAAACGATTACGACCGTTATATGAGTGGTATAATAGCTGTAAATAATAGGATGCTTGAACGCGCAGAGGCAGATTTTTGGGCAGTAAAGGGAAAATACGAGCATCTTGCACTTGCCTGTCTTGCGCAAATCGAAGTCAATTTGAAGGATAATGTTCAAAAAGGCTATGAATATATTTGTCAAGCAGTGAGCTTGGAAAAAAACGATATTTCATTACTTATTTTGTATGGTGAGATTTCTATAAAGGCTAAACGATATAAAGACTTTTTGACTTTGTCTGAGGGAATATCAAATGGTCGCATACAGATGTACCGTGCAAAATGCTTAGTAGAATTAGGGGAACTTGAAAAGGCAAAAGCAATTCTTTCTCCCAACCTTGTAATTCCTGATATTAGAGAGGGAGAATATTCCATATCTGCAATTTGGGTAGAGCTTTATCGTCGCATAATTGCAAAGGATGAAATGCGAAGCTATAAAGAAATTACCGAAAAAGAGATTTTAGATAAATACCCAATACCCTATACTCTTGATTTTAGAATGCATTAAAGGAGGGGAAAATGAAAATACCAAGTCCGTTTACTCCTGTAAGAGTAAGAACTGAAAATTTCACACATACGGTGGAAATTGTGGATAAAAGCTATTCCTTTGGGGCTGACGGAATGATTTGCTCTATGATGGTTGGCAAAAACGAGCTCTTATCTTCGCCTATGCGTCTCGTCGTGGAGGAGGATGCAGAAATAGCAGAGTTTGAAGATGACTATCAAAATAATGAAAGCGAAAGCTTTATTCAAAGCAGATCAGATGAAAAGGCTATCATTTGCGGATGCAAGCAATCCAAGCGCTTTATTGTGGATTTTTGCTCAACAGTTCACTTCGACGGCTCCTGTGATATTGATTTAAAGCTTATGCCAAAGGGACTAACAGTTGCACAGGCTTTAGGCGTTGGAGAGATAAAACCATTGAACTTCAAGTTAGATAAGCTTTGGCTTGAAATACCACTTAAAAAAGAGTTTTTTCAGCTTTATCATATGTACCCGGGTGGAGAAAAATATTGCTATGACGGAAGCGTTATAAAAAGCTCCTCAACCTCGGGTAGCGGAAAAATACTAAGGGACGGCTTTCACATACCCTTTAAACCGATTTTGTGGCTAGGAAATGATGAGCTTGGCCTTGGTTGGTTTGCGGAAAATTATCGTTCTTGGCAAAATGATGATTATAAAAAGTCAATAGAGATTATTTTAACAGAAAATGAAGCAATACTTCGTGTAAGATTGTTAGACAGCCACCCCAAAGTATGGGATGGCAATACAGAAAAAGGATACGAGCATTTTGTCCCGATTGATTTTCATTTTGGATTTCATTTGACACCTGTTAAGCCTTATCCTAAAAATCCATATATACATAATGCGCTTCATTTGGATTGTGGCATTAAGATTAAGGGCAATTATAGGGACTTTTTAAGCCAAGATAATCGATTTGACAAGCTGAAGGAAAAGGGCGTAAATACACTTATCTTGCACGAAAAATGGAATAAATCCCAAAACTTTTTTGAATTGTCAGAATATACAGAATCTCAATTGAAATACATTGTGGACGAGTGCCACAAAAGAGGAATTAAGGTTTACACGTATTTCGGTTATGAAATATCAACAATGTCAACCGTGTGGAGTCAGCTATCAAGCAAGGTTGTCAACAAAAACAAAGATGGCAAATATGGCGGTGGCTGGTGGCGTGTGCCTTATCAAAGGGCGCTTTCTATATGCTATAATAGCGACTATTCTGACTATTTTGTTGATGGCGTTGCAAAAATAATGGACGATTGCAATATTGATGGAGTTTATTTAGATAGCACCGCTAACCCAAGACTGTGCTATAACACCGACCATGGTTGTGGATGGTATGATAGTGATGGCACGCCTCACGGTACTTATCCTATTAATTCAATAAGAGAGCTTTTCAGAAAGCTATATAAGGAGGTTAAATCAAGAGGCGGACATATAAACGTTCATATGTATGGACTGTTGAACTTTACAGTGTTGCCTTATATTGACCAAATTTGGTGTGGTGAAACCTTGCAATCTGAGCTAATGCAGGGCAAGATGACTCATATCGACCTTGATTTCTTCCGTACGGAATACATCGGAAAAAATATGGGTGTGCCAACTGAATTTTTAGCATATGAAAGACGTCCGTATTGGAGCTTTGATGATGCACTGTCCTGTGCACTAGTGCATGGAATATTACCACGGCCTAACGATATTGAGTATCCTTTAGAGCTTATGAGTAAGGTGTGGAAAATTTTTGATGCTTTTCCTATTGCAAACTCCGTGTGGGTGCCATATTGGAAA
>JAFQAM010000141.1 GCA_017416885.1 Clostridia bacterium
GCGTAGGCTTCGGCTCGGGCAACGATACGCAGGCGCTTATTATTGCCGGTGGTATTGCGCTGCAAAATATTCCTGAGGGTATGGTTATTATCGGTCCTATGCTATCAAGCGGAGTCAGCCGCAAAAAGACATTTTTAATCGCTATGGGTACAGGTCTTGTAGAGGTTATCGGCACGCTTATCGGCTATTTTGCCGTTAGCATTGCAAGCGCGATTTTGCCTTTTGCTCTCGCATTTGCGGGCGGTACAATGCTTTATGTTATAAGCGACGAAATGATTCCCGAAACTCACGCACACGGTGAGCAACGAGGAGCTACCTATGCTTTGCTTGTAGGATTTTGCTTGATGCTTGTTTTTGATACTTTATTGGGATAAACGATATAATTACAAAGGAGGAAAATATGACTAATGAGGATATATTAAGAGTAAAGGGACTTGGTTGCTTAAGAGATAAGACAACGCCCGACTGCTTTAACATAAGAGTTATTACACGAAACGGTAAAATTACCGCAGAGGAATTAGATGCAATCAGTATGGCTGCAAAGAAATTTGGAAGCGGTGAGGTAGCTTTTACAACACGGCAAACTGTCGAAATACAAAGAGTAAAATATGAAAATATCGACACTCTTATTGACTTTTTAAAGGAATACGGTCTTGAAACAGGTGGCACAGGTCCTAAGGTAAGACCGGTTGTTTCCTGTAAGGGAACGACCTGTGTATTTGGCTTAATTGATACATTTGACTTATCAATGAAAATACATCAAAGATTTTACAAGGGATACAGAAATGTAAAATTTCCTCACAAGCTAAAAATCGCAGTTGGCGGTTGTCCTAACAACTGTGTTAAGCCTGATTTAAACGACATCGGTATTGTAGGTCAGTTAATTCCAACGGTAGATACCGAAAAATGCCGTGGCTGTAAAGCTTGTGCGGTTGAAAAAGCCTGTCCTATAAAAGCCTGCAAGGTGGTAGATGGCAAAATTGAATATGATAGAAATGCTTGTAATAACTGTGGCAGATGCAAAGGTAAATGCCCATTTAACGCATTTGATAGCTACACGGTAGGCTACAAAATATATATTGGCGGTAGATGGGGCAAGCAATTTAGCCGTGGTATTGCCTTATCAAGGATATTTACAAGTGAAAGCGAATGTCTTAATGCAATAGAAAAAGCTATGCTTTTATTCAAGGACAAGGGCATACAGGGCGAGCGATTTGCACAGACAATTGACAGAATTTCCTTTGATGAAGCAGAAAAGCTAATATATTCAAATGAGCTTTTAGAAAGAAAAGACGAGATTTTAAGTAAATAATATGAAAAAATTTTTGTTAGCTTCTCTTTTGTTATCTTGTGTATGCTTAATGCTCTTTTCCTGTGACACGAAAAAGGACATCTTAGATGAATATTATTCCTTTGTTGACAGTGACGGTTATTCTGTAAGCCTAAGCAAAATGCCTGAAAGAGTGGCTGTACTGTTTTCGTCCTATGTGGAAATGTGGACTCTTGCCGGTGGAAATACATACATCACCGTTGGAGAAAGCATTGAGAGAGGCTTATGCGATGAAAATGTGCTTTTAGTTGACACAGGGGCAGGCAAAAGCATAAATTATGAGCTTTTAATTTCCTACAAGCCTGATTTTGTAATTTGTTCAAGCGATATAGCAGCACAAAAGCAGGTGATTTCCTTTTTAAGAGAGCTTAATATTCCCTGTGCTTCATTTAAGGTTGAAAATTTTGAGGATTACCTGAGCATGCTAAGCATACTTACAGATATTACAGGCAAAAAAGAAAATTACAAGCTATACGGCACTGATATAAAATCAAATATCGACACTCTCCTCAGTAAAACAGCAAATAAGCCGCAAAAAAGAATACTTTTTATAAGAGCCTCAAGCAGTGCAAAATCAACCAAGGCAAAAACCGCAAGCGACCATTTTGTTGCGCTTATGCTCCAGGAGCTTGGCACATATAATATTGCGGAAAACGCGCCGATTTTGCTTGATAGCTTAAGCGTTGAGGAAATTATAAGGGAAAATCCCGACTGTATTTTTATAAGCACTATGGGAGATAGCAAAAAGGCTGAAAATTATATAAGCTCGCTTTTTAAAACAGAAGCTTATAAGGATTTAGATGCTATTAAGAATGGCAAATATTACTTTTTAGACAAGGATTTATATCAATTTAAGCCAAATGACAGATGGTATGACGCATATTTAAGACTGTGGGAGATTTTGTATGAGGAATAGAAAGCTATTAAATGATTTTTTCTGCTCATATAGGGGCTATTTATGTCTTTTTCTACTGCTTTTGTGTGTATTTATTGCTTCGTTGTCACTTGGCTCTGCAAAAATGTCATTTGTTGAATTTTTCAACGCTCTTGCTTTTAAGGGAAGGGAAAATACAACTATTTTATATAATGTAAGATTGCCGCGAATTTTATCAGGGATTTTATGTGGCATAGGTCTTTCTGTTTCAGGCGTTTTACTCCAAAGCATTACCGACAATGCATTAGCATCACCAAGCATAATCGGTGTCAGCTCAGGCGGTGGATTACTTGTTGCAATTTCCTTGCTTTTGCCCACCTCTATGCATTTGCTTTTTACGCCTATTTTTGCGTTTTTAGGCTCATTTATCGCCACTCTATCGGTTATTTTCATTTCAAGACTTGCAGGAAATACAAAATCCTCTGTTATACTTTCAGGTGTTGCGATTAATGCTCTTTTAAATGCATTTATTTCTCTTATCACACTTTTAGACAGTGATATTTTAATATCCTACAATGCATTTTCCATAGGCTCATTTGTGGGAGTACAATATAAAAATCTTATTGCGCCAGCTGCTTTAATTGGTGCTTCTCTTATAATTTGCATTATTATTTCAAAAAGGATAGAGCTTTTATGCCTTGGCGAAAGCACCGCCTCAGCATTGGGCGTTAATATAAAATCTCTTAGGATTGTGTGCATAATTTTAGCATCTGTCACCGCATCAAGTGTTATTTCATTTGCAGGACTTATTGGCTTTATCGGTCTTATTGTACCGCATATTGCAAGGCTACTGTGTGGGCATAATATAAGGTCACTTTTTGTTTGCTCTGCTTTTTTAGGTGGCACTGTGTCATTACTTGCCGACCTTGTGGGACGAATAGCATTTATGCCAAGTGAGTTGCCTGTTGGAATTACACTTGCATTTGTGGGTGTGCCCTTCTTTATTGCTTTATTATTTAAGAAAAGGGGGCAATACTAATGAGTATATCCGTTAAAATTGAAGATGCATACTATAAAAATAAGAGTGTGCTATCTGATGTGCATTTCAACTGTGAAAACGGAAAAATCACCGCTATAATAGGCAGAAACGGAAGTGGAAAATCCACACTTGTGTCTGCAATTGCTCAACAGGTTAAGTATGAGGGAGAAATTTTTGCAAGCGATATTCTTATGTCCTCATTAAAGGAAAAGGAACGGGCAAGACTTCTTTCTGTGATTTTTCAAAAAATTAAAGCTCCCCATATTACCGTTAAGGATTTAGTCAGCCTTGGCAGAAGCCCTTATCTTTCCTTAATGGGACGAATGAGCAAAAATGATTTAGATATTATTGAAAAAGCTATTTTAGATAGTGATTTAAGAGTTATTGAGGATAAATATTTAGACGAAATCTCGGGTGGAGAGCTAAAGCGAGCTTATTTTGGTATGATGCTTGCACAGGGCACCGAAAACATAGTTCTTGATGAAGCCACCGCATTTATGGACAGAGATTATGAAAAAAGGCTTCTTGACTTAATTAAAAAAACAGTAAAGAAGCTTAATAAATGCTGTGTTTTAGTAATGCACAATCTTGAAAATGCAATAAAATATGCTGACAATATTTTGCTTTTAGAAAATGGCAAGCAAGTGTTTTTCGGTACTACTGAGAGAATTCTAAATACAGATTTAATCGAAAAATCATTTTCACTAAAGCGCATAACCACAAATGAAATAACTGTGTTTGTGTAAATATAGCTTGTACACAAAAATCTTTCACACGAAAGATTTTTTGTTATGTGGTTAAATCAAATTTCACACATTTGCAAAACAATGAAGCATTATAATAAATTGTGCTTTGCACATGAATTGAGGCAAGCCTCATAAATTGCTTTGCGAGCATGAACTAAAGCAAAGCTTCATAAATTGCACCCTCGGCGCATGATATTCACATTGTAACATCAAAAAAACAACCACTGGTGTGGTTGTTTTTTATTATGCCATATTTTTTAATTTTTCAGGAGTTAGTTCGTAGAGGCACTCCTCGCCGTTAAGGTAGCGTTCAAGCTCGTCAACGATAAGCTCGCTCATTCTCTGAACCTCGTTTGATTGGCTTCCTGCAATATGGGGAGTTAAAAATACATTGGGGAGTGTGTATAAAACGCTGTTTTCCTTCGGTGGCTCGTCAATTGTTACATCAAGAAGGGCGCAGATGTCCTGTCTATCCTTAAACACTCTTAGCATACCGTCCTCATCAGTTTGTTGACCGCGACCTGTGTTGATAAATGTGCTATTCGGCTTCATTTTTGCAAACAGCTGCTCTGTCAAAATGCCCACGGTTGCAGGAACATTGGCAAGGTGGTTTGATACTACATCGCATTCACTAAAAAGTGTTTCAAGGTCAACCTTGGTAACGCCTAATTCCTTGGCTTTTTCCTCACTCATAAAGATGTCGTAAACCAAAATATTAAGTCTGTATGGCTTTAAAAGCTCGATTACCTTTCTGCCTATCATACCCGCGCCAATAATACCGATTTTAGCATCGTAGTTTCCTGCGTGAGCAAGTGAAAGCTTATGCGCCTCGTCATACTTGCCTGCTTTTGCTAAGATTGAGGATTGATAAAAGCCTTTATTAGCGAGCAAAATCTGACCTACTGTATATTCAGCAACGGGGATTGCGTTGGCAGCATACGCGCTGAAAACTCTGACATTTCTTTTAAAGTAGCTTTCAGCAAAATATCTGACTGAGCCTGCCGCATAAAAAAGCGCCTTTGCATTTGGCATAAATCTGCCAAAATCGTCCTTCGGCTCGCTTCCGCCCGGCATTGACCAAGTGGAAAAGATGTATTCTACATCCTTGAATTTTTCGGGATTGTTTTCTAAATCCTCTTGACAGTAAATATCGTTCATATCAATGCCGACAAGCTTCTTTAATCTTTCCTGAGATTCCTTTGAATACACATAATCGACATTCGCTTTGTTGTTAAGTAAAAATATAGCCTTCATAATTGCCTCCGTGGAAAATGCTATAATTATTTGCTACACATATTGTTGCACAAAATACTTGATTTGTCAAGTAAAATTCCCCAATTTGCTTGACAATTTTTTTATATTATGATACTATTACTATGTATAATATAAGCAACGGAGGTAAATTATGGCTTATAATGTTCCAACAAGCAAGGAAGCATTTTTAAAATTGTGTGATGAGGCGCAGGTTAAATTTCCATATTCTGAGGATATTTCCTGTTTAGCCAAGGAAATTAAGGTTGGCTCCAAGACCGCGCATAACAGAATTGTATATCAAGCTATGGAGGGCTGTGACGGTACATATGACGGCGCGCCTGATGAGCTTACAAAAAGAAGATATTTACGCTTTGCAAGAGGTGGCGCAGGCATTATCTGGTTTGAGGCTACCGCTGTTAAAGGCGAGGGACGGGCAAATCCCCGTCAAATGTACTTGACCGACAAGACAAGAGACGATTTTGCAAGAATTGTAAATGATATTAAAGAGGAGTGCGTTAAGGCTAACGGCTTTGAGCCGCTTGTAATTGTACAGTTGACTCATTCAGGCAGATACTCTAAGCCCGAGGGCGTTCCTGCTCCGCTTATCGCATATAACAATCCGATTTTTGAAAAGGACAATCCTATTGACAAGTCAAGAATTGTAACTGATGACTATCTTGACAGCTTAAAGGAAGCACTTGTTTGGGGAGCGGGTGAGGCTAAAAAGCTTGGCTTTGACGGTGCTGACATTAAGAGCTGCCATAGATATCTTTTAAGCGAGCTTTTGTCTGCGTACAACCGTGAGGGCAGATACGGCGGAAGCTTTGAAAACCGTACAAGACTGCTCAGCGAGGCGGTAAAGGACGCTAAAATCCTTACAGGAAACGATTTTATTATCACATCCCGTCTTAATATTTATGACGGCTTTGAATATCCGTACGGCTTTGGCGTTGATGAGGGATGCGGCATTACTCCAAATCTTACAGAGGCTAAAATGCTTGCAAAGAAGCTTGAAGCTAACGGTATTGATTTACTTGACTTTACAATGGGAAATCCGTACTTCAATCCACATGTAAACCGTCCGTATTCTAAGGGCGGATACGAAGCGCCTGAGCATCCGATGTACGGTGTACATAGAATGCTTGAGGGCATTTCAGAGGTTAAGAAGGAAATTGGTGTTCCTGTTATCTCCTCGGGTATTTCATTCCTTGGCTCAGCAAGCGCTAATGTATGCGCAGGCTATATAAATGAAGGCAAATTTGACTTTGCAGGCTATGGCAGAGAAACTCTTGCTTATCCTGATTGCGCAAATGCAATTACCTCAGGTAATAATCTTGATCCCAAAAAGCTTTGCATTTGCTGCTCAAAATGCACTGAAATTATGCGTAAGCCGGGTGGTACTCCGGGCTGTGTAATCCGTGACGGAGAGGTTTATATGCCACTATACAAGCAACTTGTGCTTGGAAATTAGTGCAAGCCGCCAGCGGTTAGCGATTAGCCTCAGCCCGCATTTTCGCAAAGCGAAAATATATCGAATTTGCGAAGCACATATATCGAGTGCGAAGCACATATAAGTGGTTAGTAATTAGTTTTTGTTAATATTGAGAAAAGAGGATTTATTATGAAAATAGCAATTGTTACAGGTGCTGTTGGCGGTATTGGATACGCAACAGTTGAAAAGTTTAATAAGGAAGGCTACGGAGTTGTAGCAATGGATATAGCTCCAAATGAGGTAGCAAATGAGAAATTTGCTAATATGAGCAACATAGTTTATGTTAAGGGAAACCTTGCATCAGGCGATGACAGAGCTAATTTAGTAAAGGTTGCTCTTGACACATTTGGCAGAATTGATGCTCTTGTAAATGTTGCGGGAGTTGCGCCAAAGGTAAGAAACGATATTCTTGAAATGACAGAGGAAAGCTATGACTTTGTTATGGATATTAACTTAAAGGGAACATTTTTCCTAACACAGCTTGTTGCTAACCAAATGGTACAGCAATTTAAGAATGAGGGTATTCGCGGCGCTATTGCAAATGTATCATCCTGCTCTGCTTATACATCATCCACAAGCCGTGGCGAATACTGTATGTCAAAGGCAGGCGCTACTATGCTTACTAAGCTGTTTGCAGACAGACTTGCAGAGTATGGCATTACTGTAAATGAAATTTGCCCCGGCATTATTGCAACAGGTATGACTGAAAAGGTTAAGGAAAAGTATGATAATCTTATTGCAGGCGGTCTTGTTCCGCTTGGCAGATGGGGTACTCCTGAGGATTGCGCAAATGCGCTTTACACACTTTGCTCAGGTACTCTTGGCTATACCACAGGTCAATCAATTATTGTTGACGGCGGTATGCATATTCAAAGACTTTAATTAGAGGTTAATATGATTGAAAGTATTGTAAAAATTAACGGCATAGATGTAAAAAAGGTCACTCTTGACTGCGTGGTTATCGGTACAGGCGCGGCGGGATATAATGCTTCCATTCGTCTTACTGACTACGGCGTAAATGATATTGCTATTGTGACTGAGGGCATTTATATGGGCACATCCCGTAATACAGGCTCAGACAAGCAGACATATTACAAGATGAACTTATGCGCCGATTATCCCGACTCACCAAAGGCTATGGCGCAGGATTTCTTTAACGGAAAATGTGTTGACGGTGATAATGCATACGCCGAGGCTGCTTTATCTGTAAACTGCTTTTTACATCTTTGCGAGCTTGGTGTTGAATTCCCTGTAAATCGCTATGGCGAATATGTAGGCTACAAAACCGACCACGACCCAAGAGCGAGAGCTACAAGCGTTGGCCCCCTTACCTCAAAAATGATGACGGAGTGTCTTGAAAGAGAAGCTTTAAAGCGTAATATCAAGATTTATGACAAGCTTCAGGTTATTGAGTTTATAAAGACAAACGGCACTTGTACAGGTATTCTCTGCTTAAACAAGGTTGCTGCAAATGAAAATGAACGCTTTGTGATTTTTGACGCTAAAAATGTAATTACAGCCACAGGCGGCCCTGCGGGAATGTATAATGATACTGTTTTCCCTCTCGGACATCACGGGGCAAGCGGTGTAGCATTTGAAGCCGGTGTTATCGGTAAAAATCTGACCGAATGGCAATACGGTCTTGCTTCAACCAATCCCCGTTGGAATGTTTCAGGTACATATATGCAGGTTTTACCTCGCTTTGTTTCTGTGGACAGTGAGGGCAACGAATACGAATTTTTAAATGAATATTTTGACGATATCGGCGTTTGCTTATCCAAGATATTCAGAAAGGGCTATGAATGGCCGTTTGACTGTAAAAAGGTGCTTTCGGGCTCTTCAATTATTGACTTGCTTGTATTCAGAGAGTGCGTGCTAAAAGGCAGAAGGGTATATCTTGACTTCAGAAAAAATCCGTACGGGCTTGACAATTTACCTTATGATAAATTAGACAGTGAAGCAAGAGAGTATCTTGAAAATGCTCACGCGTGCTTCGGTAATCCTCTTGAAAGATTACAGTTTATGAATATGCCCGCATATGACCTTTATTTATCCAAGGGCGTTGACTTAAAGACTGAAATGCTGGAAATTGCGCTTTGCGCTCAGCATAACAATGGCGGTCTTGATGTTGATATGTGGTGGCAGACAAATATTCCTCACCTGTTTGCTTGCGGTGAGGTTGCGGGAAGCCACGGCGTTTACCGTCCGGGCGGAAGCGCATTAAATGCAGGTCAGGTTGGCTCAATGAGATGCGCGCAATATATTTCCAAGCATTTGGATAACAGTCTTGCAAATACTGAAATGTCATTTGAGGATGCGCAAAATGCGGTTATTAAGCATTTAGCTATAACAAGAGGTATTTTAGGTAATGAGGACAACTTAAGCGCGCTTACCGAAAAATACACCAAGAAAATGAGTGAGGTTGCAGGCCCTATAAGAAATGCAGATTTACTTGAGGGCGCAATTAAGGATGCAGACGATGCTATTCGCAATTTTGATAAGATAGTTAAAATTTCAAGTCAGAATAAGCTTTGGCTTGCATACAGATTAAGAGACGCACTGATTGCTCAGGCTGTATATATGACAGGTATGGCTTACTATGTTATGAAGGGCGGTAAGTCAAGAGGAAGCGCGCTTTACACATCAAGAAACGGCGATTTGCCTGCAAAAATGGAAGAAATGTTCCGTTTTGAGCTTGATGACGGCGCATTTAATGATACGGTATTTGAGGTTAAATATAATTCTCACAACAACACATTTGTATGCGATTCCCGTCCTGTGAGACCTTTACCCGAGGGCGGCGGCTTCTTTGAGAATGTGTGGAGAGAGTATAGAGAAACAAAAAACATTTTTTAGCAGTTAGCAGTCAGCCGCCAGCGGTCAGTAAATTAGACTATTGATTTATTGACGGTATCAGCTTGGGCGGTTAGCATACTACTTAGCACTTTCTGCTAAACAAAATTTAATAAAATATGCTTCAATGCTTTAATTGAGCTTCTTCATTCAGCTAATCAGCTAACAGCTGACGGCTGACTGCTGGCGGCTCTATTGAGCTACGCGAAAGAGATTACTATGAAAACCGGTTTAGTTTCAATTTCATTTAGAAAAAAATCAATTAAGGAATTAATCAAGGCGACTAAGGAAAGCGGCCTTGAATATATTGAGTGGGGCGGCGATGTGCATGTGCCTATGGGCAAGGTTAAATTAGCCGCTCAGGTAAAAAGACTTATGCACGGCGGCGGACTTAAAAATGCATCATACGGATCATATTTCGGTCTTATTTACCATTGTGATGAGCGCTTCCCTATGAGATTTAAAAAGGTTTTAAAAACCGCAAAAAATCTTGGCGCAAAAACTGTCCGAGTATGGCTTGGTTGGCCGTATTGCGGATGTAAGAAAAATTGTAATGTTTTCATTTGCCAGAAGCATTACAGAAAAAATGTAAATATTACAAAGGAGCTTTGTAATGAGGCAAAAAAATACGGCTTGACGCTTTCAATAGAATGTCACTTTAAAACATTAAGCGACGATTATCACGATACATTAAGATTTTTAGAGGATGTGGGATGTGATAATTTAAAGCTTTATTGGCAGCCAAATCACGCAAAGGACTTTGAGTATAATTTAGAGGCTTTAAAAGCGCTAAGACCTTATATTTCAAATGTACATGTGTTCAATTGGAATGAAAAGGGCGAAAAGTTTCCGCTTGGTGACGAAAAAGGCGTTTATGAATGGACAGAATATATTAAGGTATTAAACGACGAAAATGCCGAGGACAGAATTTTCTTCCTTGAATTTATGCCTGACGGTGAGATAAGCTCCCTACCTAATGAGGCGAAAGCTTTGAGGGATATTATTGAAGCCGTTTGCGGTCAGCAGTCAGATAACAGCTGATACACTAAGAATAGATTTTCAAATTTTATAATTTTTGCGTTCAACTAAACGGCTGTCAGCCAACAGCTGACCGCTGAACACTTATTTAGCGAGTGAAAGGAGCTAAAAATGAATCTACTTGGAAAAGCTTCTCAGCCTGAGTTCTGGGCTGAGGTGAGAAATAAGCCTGAATATAAAAAAATGATTGATGCGGTATTAAAGGATTATAACGAATGCTGCATTGGAGAAATTGAAACAATTAAGTTTTCAAAATTCCGTTTATTCAAGGATAAGGGCGACAGAAGCGCATATCAGGAAATATTCTTCAAGCGTCAGCACAGAATGTACACCCTAATATTTATGTGTCTAATCTATCCTGAAAATGAAAGCTATTTAGAGCTTTTACAGGACACTATCTGGGAAATTTGCGACCTGTATGTATGGGCATTACCTGCTCATATTGGCAATATTGAGGTAAATGACAACTGTGAAATGGACCTTGACGCCACAACTATGGCAATGGCGCTTGCTATCGCGAAGCAGCTTCTTGCAGACAGATTGCATCCTCTTATCAAGTCAAGAATAGACTACGAAATTGACAGACGAATTATAAAGCCGTTTATGGAAAAGAGATGGCATTGGGAATATCGCTCCAACAACTGGACTGCGGTTTGTACAGGCGCTACGGGCTGTGTATTTATGCTTAACAGACCTGAGCTTTTTGAGCTTGTAAGAGACAGACTTAATGAGAATATGGCGGATTATCTGCGCTCCTACTATGATGACGGCGTATGCGTAGAGGGCGCGGGCTATTGGTCATACGGCTTTGGCTATTATATGGAATACGCCATAATGCAAAAGGAGTTTACCGAGGGTAAATACAACCTTGTAGATACTGAAAAGGTAAGAAATATTTCAACATTTTTACAAAAGCTGTTTTTAGACAGAGATGTTATTGTAAACTATGGCGATTGCGGCAGCGGTACTGATGTCAGCGTGCCCGCGGGCTTTATGTATGGGCTCAGAAAAGCTCACGGTGATATAGTTGATATTCCACCTGAGGAAAGATTATCTTTACAGGTGCATTACTTCCCTTATATGCTCCGCGCGTTTACAGATTTTGATGCATCATTTGTCGCAAGCCAAATTTCCGGGAATGCTACATATTATATGGGTGACTACGGTTGGTTTGTAAAGAGATGCGAAAAATACGGCTTTGGCGCTCGCGGCGGCTCAAACGGTGAAAGCCATAACCATAATGATGTGGGCTCGTTTATTCTTTCAATCGACAATGATCAGGTAATTATTGATATGGGCGGCCGTCCTTATACAAGACAGTATTTTGAAAGCGGCAGATATAATTTCCTTGAAACCTCATCAAGAGGACACAATTTACCTATTATTAACGGTGAATATCAAAAGAATATTCCAAATACAGGCTCAACAACATCATTTGAAAATGGCGTTTTCAGTGTTGATTTTGGTTCTGTGTACGGCATTAAGGAGCTACACAGTCTTGTCAGAAGCTATTCATTTACAGATAATTCTATCACTGTCAACGATAAATTAGATATTGACGGCAGCTTTACTCTTACCGAAAGGCTTGTAAGCTTTATAGAGCCTGTTATCAAGGATAATGAGGTTGTTATCGGTAAAGCGCATATCAAATTTAATAAAGCTGTTTTTGAAGCCTCATATGGCTCAGACACACACGCATTACAATGCGATGTTGACGGCAATATTGAAAAGGGCGTTACAGTTTACTTAACTGATTTAACACTTAAAGCTCAGGATAAGGATGTACGCTTTACAATTGAAATAGAATAAAATTAAATGCAGAAATTCCATTTGAAATTTCTGCATTTTTCTTTTTTATATAAAAATCTCTCAACCGTTTGGTTGAGAGATTTTGTTTTATTATTTTGTGTTATTTAAAACAAGGTTATATGAAACGAATTCATATTTATCGCCCTCAGCAGGCTCGCCGCCTTGCATATAGGATACATTGCCGTCAACGATTACATATGCGCCAAGAGCCATTTTCAATGCTTTGTATTCTTCGGTGTCAAGACCTGTCATCTTGAATTCAAATGCAATTGATGTCTTAGCAACCTCATTTGTAATAGCTCCGCTATTTTCAGCGAATATATCCTTTGTGCCGATTGTATCAAGAGCTGCAAATACGCCATAGGTTAATGTCTTGTTTGTTACAGATTCATAGCTTGCGATTGCATCGTGATTTACATCGTAACCGAATACGATTTCACCTCTGCCATCCTCAGGAACTGAGTAGCCTAAGAATGTAAAGAGCTTTGATGCTGTCTTTTCAAATTCGCTGTTACATACAGTACACTTTGAAACCTCAACGCCGTCCTTGTCGAAGCCGTTTGCGTAGATGTAATCAACGATAACTGTTGTTTCGTGGTTGCACTTAATTACATTGTATGCGCCGTTTTCATCAGCAACTGATACATAGCCGGAAGCTACGAAGTTAGTGTTATTACCCTCGGATACATTGTTCTGTGGGTTGAAGCCTAAGAATGTACCGCCCTTAACTGTGATTGCACCACCTGTTGAGTCGTGTCTGTTAAGCGCCCAAATACCGTTTCTACCGTCGAATGTACCGCCGTTGATTACTACTGTGCCGCCATTCTTTGTGTAGATTAAGTCGTTTTGGTGTGTTGTATCTGTTGTGCTTGTATCGATGCCAACACTGTATGTACCGTTATTGATAATTACATTACCGCCGTTTGCCCATAATGCGCACCAAGAACCAGCATTAGCTGTACCAGCCTTAACTGTGATGTTGCCGTCAATTGTAAGTGTGCCGCTTGTTACAACGAATACATCGCCTGCGGATTCAATTGTAATGCCGTTCTTATCAATTGTTGTATCACTTGTTATTGTAATAGGAGCAACAAGTACGATTGTATCGCCTACATTTGCTGCTTTATATGCTGCATCAAATGTTGCATAGTTTACATTGCCAATATATGCTGCTCTTGTTACGCCACAGCCGTTTTCACAAGCTGTACCTGTTGCTGTCCAAGTGTGTATGCAAATATGTACAAGACCGTCTTTTTCCTGAACATATCCTGGAGTCATATAATCACTTACATCAGTATTGAAGTGACCGCCTAAAATGTTAACCTCGCCGTTTCCAAATACGCAGCTCGGTGGATACTCATCTGTGGCATCGTCATCGGTTACTGAGAAGGTGCCGTCCATAATTGTAAGCTTACCGTCAAATGCGTTTACTGTGCAATATTGAGCATAGAACTTACCGCTTGTAATTACGGTTGTGCCCCATGAGCCGATTAAATATATGTGTGAGTTGGTAAATGTACCGCCG
This sequence comes from Clostridia bacterium, assembly GCA_017416885.1. Lineage (GTDB taxonomy): Bacteria > Bacillota > Clostridia > Oscillospirales > CAG-272 > RGIG2000. The sequence continues at coordinate 13,961 of JAFQAM010000141.1, forward strand.
TTAATTGTTAAGGATGCTTGTGGTTGAACTCCGATACCGAAATCGGTGTCATCAAAGTCGCAGTTAAGATGATCAATTGTTAAGCTACCCTTAACTACTACTGCATAGTTGTCCTCAATGTTAGCAAAATGAACTACGATATTTTCGCTATAATTCCA
>JAFQAM010000015.1 GCA_017416885.1 Clostridia bacterium
ATGCTCGGTATCGGTTCATTCGGTGATGAGCCGGCTAAGTTTGAGGTTGAAGGCAAGGTTATTACAAAGGTTGTAGTAAAGATGCCTAACCCATCTAACGGTACAGACTACTGGCAGGAAGTTACACTTGCTAAGGATGTAAGCGAAGAATAATCCAAAAAATAGTCGAATAGAATAGACAATAAAAGATGCTCTCTCGGCTACGGGAGAGCATTTTTTACATAGCAGAGCTATGTAGCTAAATTCGCTTATACAGAAATCTTAATGCAGAGGAGAAACAGAAAGACAATGTGCGACACTGTTGTTACTATTTCGTTTTCTTTCTCTGTAAAGTCCGAAAAAGGAGAAAATATGAAAAAAATTATAGCAACACTTCTTTTACTTGCTACGGTTTTAGCTTTTGTTTTTGCAACTTCGTCATGTGCGGGCGGCGGAACAAAGTACGAGGTTACTTTTGATGCCAACGGCGGTACAATCGACGGAAGCGAAACAAAGGTAATAAAGGTAAAGGAAGGCGAAAAAATCACACCACCTGAGGCTGTCAGAGAAGGCTATGTTGTAAGTGGCTGGTATGCTTCAAAGCAAGCAAGCTCCAAGTGGAATTTTGAAAAGAATGTGGTAACAGAAAGCATCACCTTAACCGCGTGGTGGGCGAAGGGCGCAGGCAATCAGCCGGGTAGCGATTGCGAGCACGATTATCAGCCTGACCAAGCAAGACTTGATGACTGGACCACAGCAACCTGTACCAAAAACGGTAAGGAATATTACAAATGTACAAAGTGTATGATGCCATACACAAAGACAATCCAAGCATTAGGACATAACAATGTTGAAACAGTATATGAACCAACCTGCGCTAAGGAAGGCTATACTGAAAGCAAATGTATAAATGAAGGCTGTAACAGAGGCGCTTCTATTTATAATAGAGTACCTGCAACAGGTAAGCACGATTACGATACAGACGGCGACGGAAGAGATAACTATGAATACACAATCCTTCCAACTGACTATACACCAGGCAAGGAAATCAAGACCTGTAAGGTATGCGGTGGCGTGCAAACATTTACAGTAGAGCCGCTTGCAACAGGCTTCAAGGGACTTTTCGACCTTACAATTGATAACTATCTCTATAAGGGCGAAACTCCATTCGTTAATATCGCAGGCTTTGGTGGAGCAGCAGTTTCATCATACTACACAATCTGCGTAGGCGGTAATATCAATGACGGTAAGCTTGATACATATTGGGGCGCAGACACATTGGCTGACGGCTCTCAATATACAGGCGACACAGCTACAATCACATTTAACGATTATTTTGAAATCGGCGCGTTTAATCTTATCGTTCCGTTTTATAGCTCCTGGGAGCTTGGAGATGCTTGCTATGTTTCATACGATATTGAAGCATTAGTTAAGGACGGAGAAAACGAAAAGTGGATTAAGGTTGGCGAAATGTCCGATAAGGACGCAAAAGCAAGCGGTCTTAACGGCGCTATTATGCTTGAGCTCGCAGAGCCTGTTAATGCAAAGGCTATAAGAGCAAAGGTAACACATTCAACAAGATACGCAAATGCTATCATTTATGAAATGGAGATATTTGCAAATACAGAAAAAATCCAAAGAGTTCCCGAATCACTTTTAAGCGAAGCAGCAGCTAAGGTTTCAGGTAAGTATAACGCATACGCATCAGGCGCAGACGCGCTTATTGACGGCGATATGAACTCTGCTTGGTACACTGACTGGAGACACGCAAACGCATCTTATGCAATTCTTGAATTCCCATCTGAAAAGTTTGTTTCATCTGTTCAATTTGCGCTTCACGCAAAGGCAGGCAGAACAGTTTCACTCTCAATGTGGGTAGTAAACGAAGCAAATCCTGACGGCGCTTGGGAGGAAATCGGTCAATACGCAGTTCCTAATAAGATTACAGGCAATACCGACGAAATGCAGCTTATTGATGTTAAGGACGGCACTGCTTGTCTATACACAGTTAAGCTTGAAAAGAGAACAAGCAAGCTCAAGCTCCAATTTATCAAGGAGCCTGAATATTGGACCAGCTATGTATATTGCTTCGAGCCATTCACCGTTTACGAAAAGGCAGACGGTGTTGACGGCTATTACGAGTGCTTACACCAAAGCGTAAGACCAAAGAAGGACGGAGTAGTAGCTCCAACCTGTACAGATGCAGGCTATACAGTATATGCTTGCCAATCCTGTGGCTATGAATTAAGAACAGACGCAACAGCAGCTCTTGGCCATAAGTTCGGTGATTACGAAATCACACTTGCAGCACAGGGCGGTGCAAAGGGCACAAAGACATCAAAGTGTACAGTTGACGGATGTACTGCTTCAAGAGAGGTTCTCTATACAGAAGCATATACCGAGGCAACAATCACACCTTACTACAAGAATGCTCCTGCCGCTTGGGTACAAACCTATGACGACGGTAACTATCTTGAGGCTTGCAGATGGTCAATTGAGCAATTCAACAAGTACCATTACAGAGCAACAATGAGTATGTCTATCACATTTGCCGATCTCTATGTAGCAGAATGGCAGGAAATGTTCTCACAAGGCGCATTCGACTTAGGCTCACACTCATATAACCACGCAGGTATTTACTCAGGACAAATCAGTGAAGCCGATATGCTTTCCGATGTAGATAGAGCGCACTATTGGTTTATGAATAATTTCCACGGTCAAAAGATTCTTACATTCGCAACACCTAACGGTAGTACATCAACAGGTACAGCTAACTATGTAACAAATCTTATGGCTTCAGGTAGAAACGGTGGCGCGGGCGGATATCTCAACCTTATTTCCGACCTTAAAGCTAAGGGCGATTGGGGTAACTTAAATTGCTACGCTTCAAAGGCAGGCGAGACCGAGGGTGATTATGTTCTTATTAAGGACGGAAGCACAGGCGGTACATATAAGCCTGTTTACGAAACAACCGAGACAACCGATGAAGCAACAGGCGAAACAACCGAAACAAAGACACTTGTTGGCTTTGAG
>JAFQAM010000142.1 GCA_017416885.1 Clostridia bacterium
ATTGAAGTTTTCGCCCTCCTCGAAGGTGAACGGTCCCGGGGATGCTACGATAAAGTAATCAAAGCTTTCGCCAATGTATTCTACTGTGAATGTGAATGTGCCCGCGTCGTAAATTTCGTAGTAAGCAATATCAATGTAATATTCCTTGCCCTCCTCGAAGTAAGCAACCATAGTACAGTTCTTATGGTCGTCGCCTATGTAGAGGTATGAAAGTCTTTCGCCCTGGTCGCTGTCTGTGTAAAGTGTTTCCTTGCCGTCAAGGAATATCCAGCCCTGAACCTCCTTGGAGCTGTATGATGTTATACGGTATGCTCCGCTCTTGGTTGGTACGAACTTATAAAGAAGTCCTCTTGGCATAATGAGTCTGCCGTCGTATTCAACTGTGTTCGGCTTATCCTTGCCCTCTGTGGTTGGATATGCGGATTGAGTTGAAAGACCGTTGATTGGGTTCTCCATCTGCTTATCTGTACCGTATGAAGCATAGTATTCGCAAATCTGGAGCCATTCGTTTGGATTATCGTCAATACCGATAGCGTCTGTTACCTTGATAAGAAGCTCCTTAAGCTCCTCATTTACAGCAGTCAAGCCGTAATATTTTGAGTTTGAAGCATAGTTACAGTACTTTAACAGTCTTTCTGAGTCAGCCTCGCTTGCAAGCACGCCGTCGTACATTAAAATTGTAATGCTTGTTTCAGGCTGGAACTGAGTTACGCCGATAAGCTCTGCAAGCAGGTAAGGACCGTTCTTATCGCATACATGGTCCTCTCTGTCTGTATGGTATTGGCAAACGCGGTAGTAGCCCTGATCGTCAAGCACAAGGCTTGCATACTTATTGTAGCCGAAGCCGTCCTCATTCTTCTGAGTTGCGGCATACTTTGAAATGTATGTAGGCTCGTCAATATCGTCCTTGCTTGATACGCGCATATTCTTGATTGAAATACCGTCATCGGTAGGATCGCCGTCTGCAACCTCGTTCTTCATATAAAGAAGATTGATTTCATATTCGCCGTCCTCGTCCGCAACATAAGCGTAGCAGGTCTTCCAATCCTCGCCAACGCCTACAATCTGGAAAATATCCTTGCCGTCCGCAAAGACATAAAGAATATCCTGTGAGCTGTATGTGTTTTCAGTTCTTGAAAGGTAATCAAAGGTCAATACCTCGCCTGCCTTTAATTGAACCTTCATATTGATTTGTGAGAAGGAATTAAGCTTACCGCTGTTTGATGTGAAAATGTACTTTTCGCCGTTTTCATCCTCCTTGATGATAAATGGCCAGGACATTGCGTTATCCTCAGGGAAGTATTCAATATTGATTTCGCCCTTATTGATAGCTGCGCCGATTTCCTCGCTTGATGGCATTTCAATATCGGGAACCTCAGTCGGTGTGATTTCATCAATATGGTTTACAATTTTTTGTACATACTCGTCCTTGGTGAAATAGTCAAACATAATATTGAACGGTGTCTGGCTCAAAATACCGCCTGTTTCGCAAAGAGCGATCATACCGTAGCGGTCAATAATTATATTTGTCGGATAGCCTGCTATCGGGAAGTGACCTGACCAGGATGTAGCCACCTTACAAGCAGGGAATGTAATACCGTAATCATATACGAAGCCCTTTACAAGCTCCTCTGTATCGAGAGGATATGGGCTGATAGCGATGATTTCGATATCGTCCTTGTACTTTTCGTAAGCGCCGTTCATATAAGGAGCCTCATTTGCGCAAGGACCGCAAGTTGTGTAGAAGAAGTTAAGCATAACCATCTTCTTTGTCTTTAAGATTTCTGAAAGCTTTAAGGTTTCGCCGTTAACTGTTGTAACCTCAAAATCCATCATAATATCGCCCTTCTTATAGGCGGTATCAGGAAATTTGCCCTCGGGATTTTCAATTACGCTTGAAGCTACTGTAATTGTTGTGCCTGCCTCATAAAGCTTGTAGCTTTCCTCAAATTTGTAGCCTGCAGGCGGAGTCTTAACTGAAACGGTGTAATTTGCATTTCTTGGAAGCGTGAAGGATACCATACCGTTTTTATCGGTTGTATCAACATCCTGTCTTGCGCCGTCAAGATAAACAAAAACAGTTAAATCTGAAAGTGGCATTCCGCCTACGGTTTTAATCTGTACCTTGTACTCGGCATTGTTATCAGGCTTGTCTTGGCCTTGTGATGTGTCTGTATCGGTATTTGTGTCGGTATTAGTATCTGTATTTGTGTCTGTATCTGTATCAGTACCGCCACCGCATCCGACAAGAGCTGTTGCAAGCATTGTGAATAGCATAATCATCGCTAAAATCAATGCAAGCGCCTTTGTGAGCTTTTTCATACTCATTCTCCTTTTATATTAAGAAATTTTTATAAGCATTTTAATACTAAAATAAAAAACACTTGTACTTTATTATAATACATTTAAGTTATAATGTCAATAATTTATTTATATAGCGTCATAGTGTTTACAAACTATACACAAAATTTTTAATTTGTTTTGTCTGAAATAAAATCGCCGTTCATAGAATTGGCTCAATTTAAAATCGTTGCTATTGACAAAATAAACAAAATGTGATAGAATGCAATAGAAACCAATAGTAACGCAATAGAAAGGATAACTCTATGGCATATATTGAATCTGACAAATTAGAATTAAAGGTACAGTACACAGCTGAAATAAAAAAAGAAATCGTTGCTTTTCTGAATAGCGACGGCGGTACCTTAATTATCGGTGTTGACGATTACGGCAAGGTTGTCGGCGTTGACAATGCAAAGGACATTATTGAGCGCATTTCTCTTATGATACACGATGCAATCAAGCCTGACGCGTCCTTAATTTGCAGCGCGTCTGAATACGAGGAGGAAGGCAAGACTGTCGTTAAGGTTGCTATCGGGAAGGGCGTTAAAAAGCCGTATTATATCTATGAAAAGGGCTTGAAGCCAAGCGGAGTATATCTTCGTATAAATAACACATCGCAGCAAGCGTCCGAATACGCTATCAAGCAAATGATTATAGCAAGCGAGGATAAATCCTTTGAGTCCTTGCCAAGCGTTACACAGTATTTGACCTTTGATTATCTTGAAGCGGTATTCAAGCGCGCCAAAATCGAGCTGAAGCCAAAAACTCTTGGACTTGTGGATGCAAGCGGTATTTATACCAATCTTGCTTTGCTTCTTTCCGACCAATGTCCTTTTTCCATCAAGACCGCGGTTTTTGACAGTGATGACAAAAGCAGATTTTTAGACCGCAAGGAGTTTGAGGGCTCTCTCATCCGTCAGGCTGACGAGGCTTATGAGTATCTTAATCTGAATAATAAAACCCGCGGTGAATATGACGGCTTGCTTCGCGTGGATAAAAAAGAATATAATCAGCTTGTTTTGCGTGAAGGGCTTCTGAATGCTATTATTCACAGGGATTATTCACTTAACGGCAGTATTCTCATCAGCATTTATAAAAACCGCATCGAATACATCTCCATAGGCGGCTTGGTTTCGGGAATGACATATGAGGATATGATGCTGGGGGTTTCCCGTTCAAGAAACGAAAAGCTTGCCAATGTGTTTTTCAAGCTTAATTATGTCGAGGCGTACGGCACAGGAATTGAAAAAATACAGGGCGACTATGAGCGCACAGGGCTTGAGCCTCGCTTTGAGGTGTCGGATAACGGATTTCTTTTGGTTTTACCTAACAAGGCTTATACAGAGGAAATTAAAAAAATCCGTACCGATAAGGAGCTTGTCTATGATGTTATTGATAAATGCGGCAGAATCACTCGCGCAGAGGTGCAAGCGGAATTAGGCTTCAAGCTGACGAAAACGCGAAACATTCTTTTACAGCTTGAGCAGGAAGGCAAAATCCAGCGTCACGGCAACGGAAAAAGCGTTTTTTATACCGCCAAAAAGAAAGCATATTAAGATTTAAGACAGGCTAAATAAAAAAATGCTTTACAATCGGGGCGGTTTGGTGGTATACTTATATTGATTTGGGCGCAGATAAGTTCACCTTCGGTGAGCTAAATTTGCGTTTCACGCAAGCTAAATTTGCGCTTCACGCAAGCTAAATTCGGTAAACCGAGCTAAATTCCTAACGGAGCTAAATTCGCTTACGCGAGCTAAAAATAGCAAATTTAATTTAGCTTCACGCAGTGAAATTTAGCTAACACGAACGAATGTGAGTGTTAATTTAGCTACGAAGCGAAGCGGAGTAATTTAGCTCAAAGCAAAAAATACTGTAAAGCAAGATTGTTAGTTTTATCTGCTTCGCAGAATGAAATGTGCTTCGCACTTGAAATGAAATTGCATTCGCAATTTCTTGAAATGTATTTGCCTTCGCAAATACTTGAAATGCAACGCACGCGTTGCGTGCTGTCGGCTGGCTGCTGACGGCTGGCGGCTAAAATGTGCTTCGCACTTGATATTTAAAGCGGGATGTCGAGGGCGCCATCCCCTACAAGCTGCGGCTAAAATCCTTCCGAAAGGAGAAAACAATGTACAAATATCTAACCAAGATAAAGTCACCTCGGGATATAAAGGACTTAAATATAAATGAGTTAAATGAGGTTGCAAGCGAGATAAGAACCGCGATTATTAACCGTGTGTCTAAGCTTGGCGGACACTTTGGCTCAAATATGGGCATTGTGGAGGCAACAATCGCGCTTCACTATGTCTTTGACTCACCGAAGGACAAGCTGATTTTTGATGTATCCCATCAATGCTATCCCCACAAAATGCTCACAGGCAGAGCCTACGGCTTTATGAACGATGAGGATTTTACGAAAATTTCAGGCTACACAAATCCCGACGAAAGCGAGCACGATATTTTCAATGTGGGACACACATCAACCTCAATCAGCTCCTCAATAGGCCTATGCAAAGCAAGGGATTTAAAAAACAGCAAGGAAAATATTATTGCAATCATCGGTGACGGCTCTTTAAGCGGCGGCGAGGCTCTTGAGGGCTTTAATGTGGCTTCCGAGCTTAACTCAAATTTGATTATCGTAGTAAATGACAATGATATGTCAATCGCTGAAAACCACGGCGGACTGTATTCAAATCTCCGTTTGCTCAGAAAAAGCAAGGGTATGTGTGAATTAAATCTGTTTAAAGCGTTCGGTCTTGATTACAGATATATTGACAACGGAAACGATTTATCGACACTTATCGGGGTATTTTCGGAAATTAAGGATATAAATCACCCGATTGTTATTCATATAAATACAGTTAAGGGCAAGGGCTCGCCTATGGCGGAGAGCGAAAAGGAAAAGTTCCATTCTACCGCCTCATTCAATATCGAAACAGGGGAGCTTGTGTCCACAAATCCAAAGGAAACATACTTAACCGTAACGGGAGATTACATTTTAGAAAAGATAAAAAATGATAAATCCTTTGTGGCAATTTCCGCAGGCGTGCCCTCTGCTCTCGGCTTTGGCTTTGATGCTTCAAAGCGAATAGAAGCAGGCGAGCAATATATAGATGTGGGAATTGCAGAGCAAAGCACTGTGGCGGTTGCCTCGGGTATTGCCAAAAATGGCGGCAAAGCATTATTCGGCACTTATTCAAGCTTTATTCAAAGAACCTACGATCAGATGTCCCACGATTTATGCTTGAATAACAGTCCCGCAACTATTCTTGTTTCCAATGCCTCAATTTACGGCTTTAAGGATAAAACCCATATCGGTATATTTGATATTCCCCTTTTATCGTCTATTCCAAATTTAGTTTATTTAGCCCCCGCAAGCAAAGAGGAGCTTACCTCAATGCTTGAATGGAGTATTGAGCAAAACCGCTACCCTGTGGCGATAAAAATGCCGGGCGGCGAGGTATTTAATGCAGATTATACCGTATCTGACGATTTTAGCGATTTGAAGTATCAAATTACAAAAAAGGGCGAGGGAGTGTCTATTTTCGCCCTTGGCTGCTTCTATAAAATAGGCGTGGAATTGTACAGTGCTCTGAAAAAGCAAAATATAAACGCTACGCTTATCAATCCAAGAGTAATCAACATTCTTGATAAAAGCACTCTTGATATGCTAAAGGAAAGCCACCACACAATTGTAACTCTTGAGGACGGCATACTTGACGGCGGCTTTGGCGAAAAAATCGCTTCATATTATACTAATGACAGTATCCGCGTGCTTAAATACGGACTGAAGCGCGAGTATATTGACCGATATGAACCAAATCAAATCCTTCTTGAAAACGGAATTGATGTTGAGAGTATTTGCAAGGATTTGATTTGGTAGTGGTCAGTGGTCAGTGGTCAGTGGTTAGCTCTCATTTTCGCAAAGCGAAAATATATCGAATTTCGCTTGCGAAATATATCGAAACTGCGAAGCAGTTATATCGAATTTGCGAAGCAAATATATCGAGTGCAAAGCACATATAAGTGGTTAGCTCACATTTTCGCAAAGCGAAAATATATCGAAAGACCGTAGGTCTTATATCGAATTTCACGCAGTGAAATATATCGAATTTGCGAAGCAAATATATCGAAATGTAGGGGATGGCGTCCTCGACATCCCGCTTTAAATCGAATTTGCGTAGCAGATATATATTAGCCACCAGCAAGGCTACACTTGTAAATCATTAAAAATATAATAATTATAAAATAAAGGAGACTTAGCCATCGTTACCGTCGCTGTTCGCCCGCATTAATCCAATCTCGCTGACTGCTAACATCTAACGGCTGACGGCTAAAAAATTTTTTATGAAAAAATTTTTATTAATTTTATCCCTTTTAGCAATACTTCTTGTATTCGCTTCCTGCGGCAGCAGTGACTATCAGATAGTTATTCCCGAAAACGCCACTGTTACCGAGCAATACGCCGCGGAAAATTTATCCGCTATCATTGAGGACTATTTCGATGTTAAATTGAATATAGTCAAGGACACCGAAAAGGAGCAGAAAAACGAAATTTTAATTGGTGAAACCAATAGAGATGAGTCAAAAACAGACACAGCATTCAGCCAAATGCAATTTTTACTCCATAAAATAAACAATAAAATTGTAATCAAGGGCGACGGAATTTACATTGGCGCATCCTGCGGAAAGCTTGTAAATGAGCATATGTCCGTAAATGAGGGCAAGCTGATTTTTGAAAATCTTGACAAAAGAGATATTTATACATACCAAACGCCCGAAAAGTGCGACAGTGTGATTTTTATGATTGGCGACGGTATGGGAGATGCGCATATTTCTCTTGGCGAAAAGAAGCGCGGCTTCTCCTTTGTAGCAAAGCAATTCCCCTATAAGGGCACATCAATCACTCGCTCACAAACTGTAATTGAGGGCTTAGGCACATATACAGACAGCGCCGCAAGCGGTACTGCTATGTCAACAGGCTATAAAACCTACAACGGCTATCTCGGTCTTGATAAAAATGGCGAATTTATTCCAAATGTTAGAGAGCTTGCCGCATCTGTGGGAGCAAAAACCGCGGTTTTAACAACTGACAAAATCACAGGCGCAACTCCAAGCGCATACCTTGCTCACAACGCGTCAAGAGAAAACTCAATGGAGCTTGAAAACGAAATCAACTCATTAATTGAGCAAAACAAGATAGACTATTGCTTAGGCAATGCAGGCTTTGCTCTTACATCTGAAACCAAAATCGCGCTGAATAAAATTTCCAAGGATAAATCAAAATTCTTCATTATGATTGAAGAGGGCTGGATTGACAAGCAAGCCCATTATAACAACCTTGCAAGCACCGCTGATATGGTTCAGCGCTTCAATGATTCCATTGAATATGCAACACAGTTTGCATTAATGCATCCGAATACTGCTCTTATTGTAACCGCCGACCACGAAACAGGTAAATTGGTTGAAAGCACATATTTCAAGGACGGCTTCAGCTTTATGTCAGATGAGCATACAAATCAGGATGTTTCAATCTTCGCTTTAGGCGCAGGCACAGAATGCTTCCACGGCAAAAAGGTTGAAAATGTTGAGCTTGCCAAGTTCGTTGCAAGCGTATATTCAAACGAACCGTTTGGAATGAATGTTGACGAGCTTAAGCCTGCTGCTTAATGAGTGGTTAGCTCTCATTTTGCGAAGCAAAATATATCGAAATTGCGAAGCAATTATATCGAAATGTAGGGGATGGCGTCCTCGACATCCCGCTTTAAATTGAATTTGCGAAGCAATTATTACGCAGTAACAAGGTTCTGCGTAGCAGGTTCTTATATCGAGTGCGTAGCACATTTCAATAGTCATAAGTTAGATTACATCAACAAATTAGACAGCTTTATAAACAACAACAAAAACACGCTGAAATCAGCGTGTTTTTTGTTATATGTAATGCAAAGCATTTTGTTTCAAAATTGCAAAGCAATCATTTAAGCTTATTTAAACATATAAATAAAGAATAGCTTGCCTGTAAATTGCTTGTATTCCTTCATGCTTAAAATTTCGGTTTTTTCGCCTATTTTTTCAATCAGAAGCTTACCTGCATCAGATTTCCAACATTTTCTTGGAGAGCAAAAAACAAACGGCTTGCCGTCAACAACGCATTGAAGCCAAAGATTTCCGCTTCCAATACCGAACTCTGCTCTTTGGAATGAGGAAAAAGGAATTTCCTTGTTGAAAACGCCGAGCTTTTCGTTTGTACATACTAAGCAGTCCTCTTTAATCTCTGCAATATATCCTGTAAACGCAGAGGCTGTTGGCAAAATTCCGCCGCCTTCTCCAAATACCATATCAAAAACGCGGTCCATTTCTACATTGTTCTGTTCACAGTACTGTTTTTTAGTCATATTTTCTCCTTTGTGTTCCGTTTTTTATTATCCATATACAAAAACACGCGTAGGCGTGTTTTCTTTTTATTTTTAGCTAAATTACTCCGCTTTGCTTCGTAGCTAAATTAACTCTCACATTCGTTCGTGTTAGGTAAATTTCACTTCGTGAAGCTAAATTAAATTTGCTATTGTAGGGGATGGCGTCCTCGACATCCCGAAAATGATAGATAGTGAATAATGAAAAGGTGCGACCTTGTCGCGTAGGGGAGGGGTCGTCCCTCCCGTTACAGCGGTACGGAAAACCCGTACCCTACAAGCGAATTTAGCTTGCGTGGCGCTATGGGCTCCCATAAAAATTCGTATGAATTTTTGGGGAACCGAGGCAAATTTAGCTGAAGCAATCACGAAATGTGATTGCTTTTTACAGCCTCAAGCATGATTTCTGCACTCTTTACATTTGTAGCCAAAGGAATTGACTGTACATCGCAAAGACGAAGCAATGCAGATACATCAGGCTCGTGTGGCTGTGATGTGAGTGGGTCGCGAAGGAATACGATTAAATCAAGCTTTCCCTCTGCTACCATTGAGCCGATTTGTTGGTCACCGCCAAGGGGACCGCTTTTCATTCTTTTAATTTTAAGTCCTGTCTCGCCCATTACAAGCGTGCCCGTTGTACCTGTTGCGTAAAGCTCGTGCTGAGCCAAGGTGTCCTGGTACTTAATGGCAAGTCTTATCATTTCGTCCTTTTTCTTATCGTGGGCTATTAGTGCAATTTTCATTTTTTCGCTCCTTTACGGACTTTACAGACCGGTGAAACCGAAAAGCAAATTTTAAAACCGTTGTTTTCATCTGTCGAGACGATAACGAAGCTTTTTAATGTAGGAATTTTCCCATTGTGAGAAATTCCGATTTTGCTTTTCTATTTGCGACTGCGGTCCATTGGGGCCCCCGTTAAAATCTGTTAAGATTTTTGGGGAATGGTATGCCGTACACCAATACGGCGACGACTACGCACTCACAAATTTTCCCTCGCTCTCTAAAGCCCTTGTTTTTTAGTATTTTTCGCTTCGCTCAAGGGAATAGGGGATAGGATATAGGGAGATTTGCTCTACTCCTTCTCTATCTATTTTTCTCTTAAGCCCTTGTTTTTTAGTGTTTTTTGCGGTCGAAATAGTGGTCAGTGGTTAGTGGTCAGTGGTTAGCGATTAGCTTTAACACGGACTACTTAACGCCTTATACTATCGACCTATTTTTATTTTTGATGTTTTATTTTTATTATTGTAGTTAGTTGGATAGGCTCGTAATGTAGCTGCTAAAATGTGCTACGCACTCGATATATTTGCTACGCAAATTCGATATAGCCTTCGGCTTCGATATATTTCGCAAGCGAAATTCGATATATTTTGCTTCGCAAAATGAGAGCTAACTGCTAACCACTAAAATGTGCTACGCACTCGATATATTGCTACACAAATTCAATTTAATGCGGGATGTCGAGGACGCCATCCCCTACATTTCGATATATTTGCTACGCAAATTCGATATAGCCTTCGGCTTCGATATATTTCGCAAGCGAAATTCGATATATTTTGCTTCACAAAATGAGAGCTAACTGCTAACCACTAACTTCTAACCACTAAAAAATAATGCTCGCATTATCTTTTTAGTTCACATTCAAGCGTAAGTCCGCTGACGGATGTGGTTAAAATTTTGCCGTCGGGCATATAGATTGTTTTTCTCACATTCTCGTCGCTCTTGACGGTGATTTCAAATTTTTTGCCTGTCTTTTTCCAGGAAACATATACATCGCCTGCGATAGTGGATACTGTGCCGCGCGCTTTGTCTCTGCCTTTAATGTAAGGCTTTATGGAAATTGATTTTTCCATTACATCGTCTGTACGAACGCCTAAAACCGTTGCTGAAAATTCGTATATTGCAAGAGCTCCCCAGGCGTGACAGTCGCTTCGTGAATATTCAGGCGTTTCAGGTACTGTTGTACAGTTCAATTTTAAAAGTCCGCGGTAGCTGTTCATCATTTCCTCGGTGTAATCGTAAAGACCGCAGATTTCCAAGGCTCTGAAATAGAAGTATGCAAACGCGTAGGTTGCTTTTGCTTCAAGGTCAAGAGAATTTTTCATTATATTCTTTGCTTTTCTGCCTGTTGCAACTCCGCTTAATACGCACCAGGTCTGCATATGCTGTGAATACAGAGTATGCTCCATATTGTCAGCATAAAGTCCTCTTTCGCTATCGTAGAAATACTTTTCTGTGTTTTCCTTCAGCATTTCTGCCTTTTCCAAATATTCATTGGCTACATCGTTTCTGCCGCAAACCCCATTAAGCTTCGCCGCGCACTGCAGGAAATATGCCATCATTGGATTATATAAGCCGATAACACCGCCGTGAATTCCAACAGGCACGCCGCCGTCATTTTCGTTTTCCACATATCCCCAAGGCTTTGCCCAGTCAACAAAGTTCCAATATTTGCTCTGTCCCACAACTCCGTCCTCGTTGATATGATTTGAGAACCATTCAACAACGCCGTCAATTGCTCTTAAATGCTTTCTTACAAGCTTAACATCGCCAAAGCGGATAAAGTGAGCATAAACCATAAATATAAAATAGAATTGGAATGACGGAATATGCTGATCTCCCACAGAAGGAGTTCTTGAAGGCATTAAGCCGTCTGCCAACTGCGCCGCGGCAAAATCGTCCATTGCTTTTCTTGCAAGGCGGTCATCCTGTGTCAATTGATAATTAAAGAGCATTTGCGTTGATGTATCCATACAATACTGTAATTGCTCATAGAATGGGCAATCCTCATATGTTTCGTGCATACATCTTTGTAATGTTCTGACGCTGATTTCCCAAAGCTTATTGTCATCCTCTCTGCCAAAATCGTAGTCGGTGCGTACATCCATAGGATAGTTCACCTCTACCATTTTTTCCAAGGATACAGACACATCCCCCGTAATTTCAGGCTTTATGAAGCGGAAGCATCTGAACCAGAACGGCTCATATGTATATTCACCGTCAACGGTGATTTCGTCATACATTTCCTTGGTAAAGTCAAGGCTTCTGTCGGTACGGTTGTTGTTTGTCTTGCCCTGAATTTCAGTAAAGCATTCAAAATAGTATAGTCTTACTGTGCCCTTGCCCTTGATTTTGAATTTCGGGAAGCCGAAGGTTAAATAATCAGCTTCAAAGAAGTCGCCGTCATACTTAACAATGTCGGTTTTATCCTTAAAATCAAGCATTGGAATAGGTCTTTCAAAAAGAAAGCATTTGTTTGTGCTTCCCCACCAATAGTGGTCTGCTTCTCCGTTGGAAATTCCGCATTGAATATGCGCGTTTTCATATACAGCTTCCTTTGAAAAATCCACAATCTCTCTTGTGGCGGCAGAATAACAGCTGCACGCGCTTATGTGATTTATTGCTTCTGCTTTTGCTACAAGCCAGCTTTCGTCGCTTTTTACGCACACATCCCCGCAGTTAAGCTCAAAAGCAAGGAGCGCAGCTCCCACTCTTAAAACGCCCTCAATCGGTGACATTTTGCCTTCCATATCGGTGGAAACAAGCTGTAAAACCTCAACGAAAATTTTATTATTACCTACCTTTAAATAGTCGGTTACATCAACCGTGTCAAAATATGTTTTCTCTCTTGTGCCCTTGCAAGGTCCGCAGGCTACAAAGCTATCATTTATATATAGCTTGTATCTTGCCTGAGCGGAAATTTCAACAATCGCTTCCTTAACCGCCGCTAAGTCAAAATCCTTTTTGAAGTAGTAGGTAGCATTGTCGCTTGCTCCTGAGCATTTCTTAGTAATCCATCTTGCATCCTTCATAGTTCTTTCCTTTGCGGACTTTACAGGCTGGTGAAACCGAAAAGCAAATTTTAAAGCTGTGGTCGCTTGTCGGTCGAGACGATAACGAACCTTTTTAATGTAGGAATTTTCCCGTTGGGAGAAATTCCGATTTTGCTTTTCTATTTGCGACTGC
>JAFQAM010000016.1 GCA_017416885.1 Clostridia bacterium
AAAGGCGGCTTCCTCAACCGAATCCTTCCTATCCGCAGCATCCTTCCAGGAGACAACAAAGGCTCTTACAGAGGCTGCTATCCGCGGCAAGGTTGACCACTTACTCGGTCTTAAGGAAAATGTTATTATCGGTAAGCTTATTCCTGCAGGAACAGGTCTTGCAGAGTATAACAAGGTCGGCGTAAAAAAGGTTGAACAAAACGCATAATTATCTTTAAAATACAAAATCTCCCGATTTTAAATCGGGAGATTTTTTAGTTAAATTCAATTAAATATATGTTATCTTTATTATAAAAAGGCTTTTTATGATAGATACCATAAAAAATGGAACAGGCTTTTGCCTGTTCCAAATTTTTTATCCATTGTAGTTAGAGCCGTTAGCATAGTGTGCTTGCATTGAGTTGTTTACATAGTATTGAACATCAACATAAACATAGAAGCCTGCATTGTTAAAATGCTTCTTTACAAGCTCATTAATAACCTTTTGGTTATCAACTGCACCTGCGGTGCTTGCAACATCAATTCTAACCTCAGCAGTGATTACACCGTCAACAGTCTTATATGTAACAAGAGTATTGTTAGCATACTTGTTGTTGGATGTCTTGCCAAGCTCTTTTCTTACTAAGTCCTTAGTAGCTGTAAGAACATTTTCATCAGAGTATGTGGAAGCAATCTCGTTTTCATAAATAAGATTTACTACAACAGTTGCGTATGAAAGATTATCCTTAAAGATTTTCTTAACTTGATTGTAAAGTGGCTCCTCAATTGCGCCTACTAAAGCTTCTCTCTTAATTGTAACATTTAATGTATATGTAATACCGTTTTCGTCAATTACAAGTGAGGTTGTTGTATCCTTAGCATATGCATTTAAGTTAGGATCAAGCATTTCCTTGTCAGCAAGAGAAGCGCAATACTTAGCAAGCTGTTCGCCTGAATAGTGGTTAATCATCCATTGATGTCTGTCCTCTAACCAGTCACGAAGGTGAATTACAGCCTCATTGTAGCTATTGAAGGACCAGCCCTCATCTGCGCTTGCAGGAATGTTCCAAATTGTGTTGTTACGAACAAATGAAGCATAAATCTTATCGTTAAGATAGATTTCATCAATTGCATTCACAGTTACAGCGCCTAAATCATCTGTAACATCTGCATACATAAGAGTCATTTCGTCCTTAAGCTCAAATACCATATCGGAAACAACCTCCATAAACTCAGGTGAATAGTGATCTAAGAAGGTTAACCAAGTGTGGTTATCACGGCTACCTAACCAGTCAGCATTATCAAGTGAGTTAATCCAGTTGTCATTTGGCATACCGATACCGATTGAGTTAGCGTATTCACCGGTTGTGCTATCGCAGCGTAAGCCGTTTGAGGTATCAGACATATTGTTGTATCTGCCTCTGTAATTAGATACATTTGCGTGACCTGCCGCGCGGTCATAGTCCCAAGCAGGACCGCCGTGAAGCTTGCCGTCCTCAATATAGAATCTTGTTGAGTCCCAGTTAAAGTCAACATCCTTGAAATACTCAGCTAATACATAGAAGCGCGCCAAGGAGTCTATGTCCGCGAACTTTTGAACCTCCTCAAAATCGCCGCTGATAATAGCATATTCAAGCTGACAAATAGTAGCGAATACCCTTGAATATCCCTCACCGCTTAAATCGTTACCGTTAGCAATTTGGAATCTTAAATTAAAGAACGGTGAGTGCTTATCTCTTTGAATATAGAAGTCACCCTCACTGAAGCTTTGCTCAATCTCAAGAATAGCATCAGTTTCCTTGTCAATATCAACACGGGTTTCCTCAATATCAACAGGAGTTGACATTAAGTAAGAGCCGCGGTATGAGCCGTCAGTGTAAACATCTACAAACTCGTATTTACAAGCATAATCAAGACCGCTGTATTCCTTGCTGTTAAAGAGTCTTACAAGAGCATTTCTCATAAGAGCAGGCTCAATAGCGTTAGCAAGTAAGCAATACTTGTTATCCTCACCAAGACCAAACAGGTCTACATTTGTGCTGAATTTAATGTTGTATGGCTTTTTAGCCTTACCTGCGGTAGAGTTACCTCTAACCTTAGCCTCACCGCCTGACTCAACATAGTTACCGTAAACGCCGTTTTCATCAAAATAAGCGACGATAATTTCAGCGTTCACATATTCCATATTGGAGTCAATCTTACTGTTTGGCTTTAATGAGTTAATATAAATTACAGGAACATCGGTTACCGCGTATTGAATACGGGGCATAACATCCTTGAAATCCTTAACATTCTTGTCAACCTGCTCCTGTGTTAAAGCAAGCTTATAGTTTTCTAAAATAGGCTTAATCAATGATAGAGAAGCGCTGCTGTAATATGTCTCATAGTATGCAGGAATCTGACCGATTAATGTATCAAACTCAGTGTAATCAACAGCCCTGCTTTCAAAAGAACCGCAAACTGTACATTCGCTGTATTCATATCCCTTCTTACCTGGCATTGTCCACCACTTTTGAGTATGTGGAAGCATTTCCTCTGTTAATACAGCAGAAACTTTACATACAGTGCATTTAACCACACTGTAACCGGAGTTAGAGCAGGTAGCCTTAAGTGAAGAGCTGATTTCCCAAGAGTGACCTGATTCGTCAGTTGTCTTTGTGCTTACAATAACACCGCAGTCAAGACAGTATGAAATCTCAATACCGTCATCAACACAGCTTGCTTTTGAAGCCTCAAGAGAAGCAATGTGTAAGTGCTTTGCGCAGCCCTCGGAGGTTTTTGGAATTTCCTTATCAATCTTTGCAACAAATCTTCTTAATAATACTAAATCGTAAATATTAATAGCCTTATCGCCGTTTATATCACAGGAAAGCTCATTTACATCAAATGACTTACCGCCAATATAGCTTGCAAGTAAATTAGAGTCAGCGTTATTAATATTACCGTCATTATTAATATCACCGATTAAATAGAAAGATGCAACATAATTTGATACGATTGTTTCATTACATACAGAGCAGGTTTCAACAGTGAAGCCGGGTGTAGTAGCGGTAGGTCTTACTGTTTTTGGAGTAGAAACATGTCCCGGAGCCTTTTCATATACCGTCTTTGCTCTCGGATCTCCGCACTTTGTACAGTTAACTATAATATAATAGTCTGTTGTACAGTCAAGAGTAGAGACTTCAACAATTGCGCCCTCGTGACCGGTAGGCTTGACATAGCTTGAACGGTCACAGATAATACAAGTATTTACGCCGCTCTCAGTACATGATGCGGTATCATCAAGGAAGCCGTAAATATGCTCTGTACAGGTATATTCGTTTGCTCTCTTGCAAACAATACTGTTACCAACAGATGTTGTAGAGAAGGAAGGGTGTCTGCCAATTACTAATTTTATGCTTGGACAGTTGGCAACAAGGCTTGAAGCAGAGCTTAACTGCTTACTTACTACTACCCACTCAAGGTAAGGACAGTCCGCAAGCACGGATGAACCGATAGCTGTTACGGTGTCGGGAATGTACATATAATCTACGCCTGTGCCCTTAAATGCGCTGTTACCGATTCTTGTAATGCTCTTGCTGAGATTTACTCTACCAATGTGGTAAGCGCCCGAGAATGCCTCGGAATAAATCTCTGTTACTGTATCAGGCACTGTAAATACCTCGCCTGTCTTTTCAGTGGGATAGCGATAAAGAACAGTTACGGATTTGTTATAAAGAACGCCGTCAATTGTTGTATAGTGTGTGCTTTCGGGAACTACCTCGTAGCTTGCAATCTTTGTGCATCTGCTGAATGTAGCAAGGTCAAATTTAATTGATGAAAGCTTTACGCCTGTAATGTTAAAGCATCCCTGGAATGCATCTGATGCAAGAGATGTAACAGTTGATAAATCAATTGTGCCGTCTAAGCCTCTGCATTCATAGAAGGATTTTGAGCTGATAATTCTTGTTCCTTCGCCGATTTGAATGTTATGTAAAGCATAACAGGTGCTAAAGGAGTTTGAGCCAACCTCTTCGATAACACCGCCGGAATAAACGGATGTAAGCGAGAAGCAATTGGAGAATAATCCCTCAGGAATTTTTTTCATGGTTGAGGGTAGCTTCATCGTTAAAATGCCTCTGCACTCTGCAAAAGCGTATCTGCCTAAAGTTTTAACTGACTCAGGCAAAACAATATCGGAATAAATATTTGTTTTGTAGAATGCATAATCACCAATAGACTCAAGAGTTTCAGGGAATGTAATCTTACCGAAGGCAAGCTTCTTCTCTCTGAACGCGCTACCGCCGATAGCAGTAACAGGGTATTCTACACCGTTATATTTA
>JAFQAM010000143.1 GCA_017416885.1 Clostridia bacterium
AAGATGGCATACCGATATGAACGAAAACGTTGCTTATTACGTATATACAATAAACGGTGGAAGCGAAATAAAGGTTACAACAAACGGTGAACAGTTAACTCCGCTTAAAAACAATGACGTATTAAGAATTAAAGCGGTAGTAAGTGATACGGGTATTGCTAACGACCTTAACTATAGCGACTGGGCAGAATTTATCTGCGTGGATGATAGAGAACAGCTATCAGCACCTACAAACGTAAGAATTGAAGACGGCGGTGTGCTTTATTGGGATGCAGTTGACGGAGCAAGCGGTTATTTTATCGAAATAACAAAGGGCACTACGAGAAAAATCTCAGAAACAAACTCCACGGCATTCTACGATATTAAACCCGGCGAAACCTATAAGGTTAGAGCAAGATCCGGTGACTCCAAGCAAAAATCAAGTTTATATTCCGAAAGTTACACATATTCCGTAAAACTTGATAATCCTGAAATGCTAAAAGCATCCGCTTCAAGACTTATGTGGGCTCAAGTAGCATATGCAGACGGTTATTACTACAAGTACGGTGTAAACGGAGTAGTTAAATCAACCCAAAACGTTGCAATATTCTTTGCAAATGATATGCCTAACGAGGGCGACGAAATCTATGTTCAAGCCTACGCAGACGGCTGTATCAGTAGCGAATGGATACTGATTTGGACATATTCCAAGGAAGCATAACAATTAATCAGCGATAGGCATAATTAAATAAATTTGCCTATCGCTGATTTTAATAAGGAGAGAAATATGAGTAGAGCAAAACACATAACAATGCTTATATTCAAAATATTATTTATAATCCTATGCTTTGCCATAGCATCTGTATTTACAGTATTGCAAAGCATTCCTCTTAATAGATTTGACAACCTAAAAAGCAAAATAGGGCTTGATGAATGTGAAATTTTAGTTATGAAAGATAACGGAGCATCACTTTCCTATGAAGTAGTTGACGGTAAGATAATTTTTGATATTAAGCAAAACGGAGATAATTACGATGATTTAACCGCACTTATCACTTTCCCAAAGATTACCTATGATAGTAGCGAAATGCGAGACTATCTGTATGAAACAATAGGGGACCGTGCAGAAAAAGAAGAAGATTACTTAAAAGCAATGGAAGAAGGTCCTTGGAAAACAAATTTTTCATTTAAATTAACAGGCAATACCGAGGGCGTTAATTCTAAAAATAATATTTATACTATAAACGATCCCGATTTTAACGAGGTTACAGACTTTGTAAAAAATGACAGCGATGAAATCTCAATAATGAGAGAGGTTTATGCAGAAAAGGATGATGAATTAACATTTATGCTTACCTTCGGCGCCAAGAGCTTAGGAGCATTAAAAAGCGGAAAATATACCTTTTCAGCAGAGCTTTCTGTAGCGGGACTGTATGATAGCAACTCACGACTATCCTTCCTTACAACAATAGATGTTTTAACATCTGTGTGCGGAGAAGCAATCAAGGATAAGGGACTTAACATTTTCAAGGTCGAAAATTGGCTCACCTTCTACGGTGTAATGGTAATAACAGGAATGTTTATTTACCTATGGCGCGACCTTCGTGCAATGATAAAGATTTTCTCTGCCATTACCGACTCTATGGGAGAGGGAGTAAGAGTTATTGTTCATACATATATAAACGGAGCATATGCAGGCTCGCGTGAGGAAATTCAAGGCGGACCCTCCATATTCTCCGCGCTGATAATATCAATTCTATGCTTTATGGTATTTGTCTTGACAATACCGATAAGAATTATAATTTTCATTATAAGAGATATCGTTTTCCTATTCAAAGAGGACTACGACCTTGATGAGTTTTCATATATTGGCAATATTTTAGGTAGCGTAGGCGTTTATGTCCTTATATTCGGCTTAGTAGGACTTTTAAGCGCAAGCCTTATGTTAGGCGGTATATGTACAGTAGTCGGCATCATTATGTGCGTTGTAGCATCAATCCTATGTAAACGCAAAGAGGAATATTAAAATGTCAAAGGAACAAGAAATAAAGCAGCTTGAAAGCATACTTTCATATTTAATCAAACCAAATATGACACTTGATGAAAAAATGAAAGCGCTTTCAAATTCCTATTGGCGCTCTCACAATTTTGGATACAGTGAAGCAATAGCTAATAAGCAAATGTCAGGCATAAGCGACGGACAAACAGAACAGTATGATTTAGACTGCAAATATCAATATGAGGTTAACCGCCTTATTGAGCTTTTAAAAGAAAACAAGGAAGAAGGTTGCTAATATGAGATGGTATTCTTACATCCCCGAAAGCTTAGAAAAGTGCCAAATAATCTATAATAGAAAATGCCCACCCAATAACAGCGTATATGAAGAGTGGATAACAGTAGGACTTGAAAATGACGGCGCACAAATAACCTTCGTAGAATACGAATTTTACGATAAGGACCCCGACGGAGTCCGTGAAGCATATGACTGTATGTACGATTCGGAATATAATATCACTGTTGATATAAGCAAATTTGACTCTCAAAAGCTATTTGTCTATACCGTAGCAAAGGACGGTAGCCTTATAACAAATTCTGATATTGATATAGCCAAATCAAAAGCGATTTTCATTTTCACCGAGCTGCAAAACGGAAATGAGGACATCCTTCTAAATCTATTAAAGCAAATAGAAAACGACATTAAAAATATGACACAAATCCTTCAACAAAGCGCCCTTCCCAAAAACTCAGCCTTACTATTAATCCTAAATGACCGCTTATAAATCAAACGCCTTGGCATCAGCCAAGGCGTTGTATATTATTTCGAATAATTTATTGACATATGAATGCTTTTGTGGTAAAATTAACTTGCTACACAAACTGCATATTAATCTCATTAATGGGGAAATACTTTGTTAAAAGTGTTTTCTCTCTTTTCTCATACCGTTAATGAGAGTTTGTGTAGCAACAATCGAGGGAAGCATTTTGGTGCGTCCCTTGTGGGCGCACTTTTTATTTATTTGAAAGGAGAAAAAATGAAGAAAAAGAAAAAAGAGAAAAACCAAAATAAGCTATCCTTCAAAATGGTTGTAAGGGATTGCGCTTATGCTATGAAAATGGTAATCTCCACATCTCCGATAGCGTTTTTGCTTCGCTTTTTGCTTGAAATTATAAATACCGTTTCAAGCTTTATTGTAGGTACATATGCGGTAAGATACATAATTAACTCATTTGAAACAGGACTTGATTTTAAATCAGTAGCTCTTAGCGCCGTTGTTATGATAGCTGTGCCTCTTGGCTTACAGCTTATATTAAATCCTCTTATTACTATGGTAGAGGATGTAGCATTTGCGAAAATAGATAAGAATATTTTAACAAGACTGTACGGTAAATGCGCCGATGTTGAGCTTGCTTGCTTTGAAAATCCCGAGTTTTACGATAAATATGTAAAAGCATCCAATGAAATATCGTGGCGTATGTGGAATTTAACCTGGACAGTAACCAATCTGTTTAGCGCTATCCTTGGAATGGTACTCTACGGCTCACTTTTGTTCACTATGGATTTTGTGTTTATTATATTCGCAGTTCTGCCTCTTTTCGGCACATTTATCAAAAGAAAAGCCAATGTATTGTGGCATAAGCACACAACAGAGGATAGAGAGCATCATCGCCGCGCTCAATACGCGCAAAGAGTCTTTTATTCAGGCGAATACGCAAAGGAGCTTCGATTAAGCAATGCAAGAGAATTTTTACTCAAAAGATACGAAAATGCATCTGACGGCAGAGTAGAGGTTGTTGAAAAGTACGGCAAAAAGGAAATGCTTTTAGAGCTTGCGCATACAGGACTTCAAACAATCATTACAAACCCGCTTGCAATAGCGTATGCAATTTTCAGAACAATCGTTGCAGGAACGCTTGGAATAGGCGATTGCGCGGTGGTTATAAATTCCGTATCAAATCTTACAGGCACATTCACGCAAATAACAGACCGATATTTTAAGGCCCACGAGCACGCGCTTTTCTTCGAGGATTTCCGCGGCTTTATGGAATATGAGCCTAAAATGAAGGATAAGGAAAACGCAATTTCCCCAAGCTCAGGAAAAATCAAGCTTGAAAATGTTTCCTTTAAATATGAAGGAAGCAGTAGCCTTGTTCTTAAAAATATTTCCATGGAAATTGGTAAAAATGAAAAAATTTCATTAGTAGGACATAACGGAGCAGGATAAAGTACGATTATTAAGCTGCTTTTAAGGCTCTA
>JAFQAM010000144.1 GCA_017416885.1 Clostridia bacterium
ATGCTTCTGCGCTGATAAGACTTACATTTGCAGGTATTTTAATAGCTTTAAGCGAAGTGCAATCTCTGAACGCAGCAGTACCGATTGATTTTAATGCAGACGGTAATCTGATTTCCTCAAGGCTTATACAGCCCTCAAATGCTGATGAACCTATTTCTCTTACATCGTTTCCAATAATCACCGTTCTTAATTCTGTGCAGCCAATGGCTATCGAAGCACCAACTGAGGTTACGCCGCTACCAAGCCTTAAGCTTCTTAAGCTTGTATTATAAGCAAATGCAGTAACGCCAACTCTTGTAACCGAGTCGGGAACCGATATCGCGGTAAGACTGCTGCAATTTGAAAATGCGTAGGAATCAATTGTTAAAAGAGTGTTAGGGAAGGATACGCTTTTTAAGGACTCACAATGAGCAAATGCTCTTGGACCGATATAAGTAACTCCCTCTGGAATTACAATTTCCTCTAATGATGTACAGCCTAAAAACGCGCTTGCGCCGATTGAAATCAGCTCGTTTGGAAATGTAACGCTTTTTAATGTATCGCAATACTGAAATGCGCATTCCTTAATTTCTGTATAGCTGTTAGGAACAATAAAATGCTCTAACTTAAGCTTTTGAATTCCCGCTGACCAATTTCCAAGCGTAATTAGCCTGTAGCCTGCATAGACATCAGATCTTTCATCAAAGCCAATAAGCTTTAGCTTTTCATATACCTCGCTATATTTTCCGTTTGATACGAGCCTATTAATATAAGGAAGGACTAATGCTTGATTTTCCTCAAGCAGCTCCTCACTGTCTTTAAAGCCGCCAAGCTCCTTCAAAACAGAGCAGGCCAATTCATAGTTGCCCTCATCTATATAATTTAATGCTTCATTGTAGCGTTTATTTCTTGTTACAAAGGAGCTGATTAAAATCACACCGACAATTATTGCAATTACACAAAGAGAAGAAGCAGCTGCAATGAAAGCGTACTTTTTCGCAATTCTTTTCCGTTCAGCCCACATTTTTTCAGTCTTTATGCGATTTTCCTCTGCTATTCGTTCCTTTTCAATCCGTTCATTTTCTTCCTTGATTTTAATTTCCTCAATTTTTCCTTCGCACATATTGATATATGTGTGTGATTCCTTATAATCACCAAGAGAAGAAAAAGCTTCAATAGCAGCATCAAGCTCATTTATTTTGCTTGAATGATAGAGATAAAGCGCTTTTTCGTATAATGCTTCCTTACGCTTTTCCTCATTTCTTTTCTTTATCGCTTCATTATAGCCCTTTAGCTCATCAGAGAGGGAGGGAGAAGCAAAGCGAAGCGCTTTCTGATAATTTTTGTTATCGTAAAATACATCGTTACAGTTAATAAGCTCATTTTGATTTTTTATATGCAAATCCGCAAGAAGCTTGCAAACATACGCCTCTGCATTTTCGGGATCCTGATTAAGCACAAGCTCACAAAGCTCATCTGCGCGCTCAAACTCCTCATCCTCAAGGAACATATGTATTCGCTTCAGAAGCGGCTCAATACTGCCGAACGATACAGTATTTGTGGTTTTTGCTTCTTGCTTAGCTTCTGTACCGTCATCTAAAAGCTTTCTGACGCCGCGGATTAAATCCTGCATAAAGCCAAGTCTTGATATATCCTGCGCCTGTAAATGGGAAAACTCCTCAGGCATATCGTAAGGATCCATATCCTTATATGCGGGAATAAGAGTCTTTTTAGCTCCGCCCTTGATTAAAGCAAGATAACGGCTCCATTCATTTTTTACCCATACCGCATTAAAATGCTCAGGCCTTGTGCCAAGAACAATCATTACTTTTGCAGAGTGTAGCGCGGCAAAAATATAAGGCTCATATGCTATTCCCAATTTATCCTCTAAGGTGATTTTTGAAAAGAAAACCTTAAAGCCCTCGCGGCTTAGCTCGTGATAAAGCTCCGTCGCAATAACACTGTCAGGAGTTCTTTTTCCGCTTGCATCTGTTTCCTTATAGCAAATAAATACATCAAACGGCTCCTCCCTTTGAGAAATATCAAGAAATCGCTTTTGTATTTCATTTATAATAGAAGCCTCATCCTCGTAAATCTGCCTTTGACTGTTATCCGCATAATGTAGCGCCGACTTGTAATCCTCATCATCATAAATTGATGTAAATTGCGCGCGATTTACAGTAGGAACTCTTTTGTGATTTGTGGGATCCTCAACATATTCAATTCCGTAACGGCAGAGAACAATGGACCAATACGCCTCGGCATCGGTATTATCCTCATTGAGAATAGCCTCATAAATTCCCATCGCCTTATCAAAATTATTGTTGCGACGGAAATGATTTGCTCTGTCATAAAGATTTGCTTTTCGCTCATCGTCAAGCCGCGGTAGTGATTGCTTTGTACCGCAGTATTCACAAACCGTCACAGATTGATTTTCAATTTGTAAGGAGCCACCGCAAATCTTACATTTAAAAAGTGTCATTTAATTATCTCCTATGGCTATTTTTCGTCAGAATCAATCTGAATATTTTCAATAGAAAATGATAAGCACTTTATAATGATTTCATTTCGTGTGCGACCTGTTTGATTAGCAATTTCGTCAAGACTTTCAATCATATCGTTTGGAAGCCTTACAGAAACCACCGATGAATCCCCACGGAATTTCTTTGATGATATAATAAGTTTTTTTTCAGACATATATACACCTCACTATAATTGTAGTTTTTACATTACAAATTGTAACACAAATGTAGTATATTTGTCAATATATTTTACAAAAATTCTCAAAAAATAAAAAAAGAGGCATTAAAATACAAGCAAAAAGCTGTATTTTAGCCTCTTTTACTACTTAAATAGGAAGAAAAAGAGTAAAGCAAACCGTTTTATTTTCGCTTTTAACCTCTATTGTACCGCCGTGCAAATCCATAATTCTTTTTACAATAGCAAGTCCTATACCGTTGCCCATAGATGAATGAGACTCATCACCTTGATAAAATTTATTGAAAATCTTGCTCTGTGCTTCCTTAGAAATTTCATAGCCGTAATTTGTAATTGAAAACTCAAAAACATCATTTTCGCACCTTGCAAAAATATCAATTGTACCGTTATCAAGCGAAAACTTAATTGCGTTGTCAAGAAGATTTATAAATACCTGCTTTAAAAGCTCCTCGTTAGCCTTAACAGTGTATTCATCAAAATCCAAATTGAAATCAATATTCTTTTTTGACCACTTGTTTTCTAAAAGCAAAATACAGGAACGGATTTGCTCCGAAACATTGTATTCCGTAAGATCATACAAAAGAGAAGTGTTCTCAATTTTTGTTAAATTCAAAACATTTGTCGCCATAGCAGAAAGACGCATAGACTCCTCCTCAATGGCGCTTAAATACTGCTCCCTCTCATCCTCTGTCAAATTGCCTTTTTTAAGCAGCTTCGCAAAGCCGTAAATTGAAACGATAGGCGTTTTGAATTCGTGAGAAAAATTATTAATAAAATCGCTTCTTAATAGCTCCGTGTTTTGCAGCTCGTTAGCAAGCTTATTAAAGGTGTCCGTCAAATCCCTGAAGCAAGGAATTCTGCCGATAAGCTCATTGGGAATTAATCTTGAAGCAAAATCGCCGGAGGCCAAATCGTTAATTTTATTAATCAGCTTGTTAATTGGCTTTAATGCAAGCCTGCTTATTACATAAGAGAATATGCCGCCAACGACAATTATAAATAGAGACATATACATTATTGCCTGCGAGGCATCAATCTGTCCCTCATTCTTATCTACAATGCCCGTATTAGCAAAAATCATAAGAGCCAAGGCTGATAACGCAAATGTAGCAATAAAAGCTATATACACAATGAAGGCGAGAGAAAAGGTTAAATTGTTTTTCTCTTTTCTTGCTTTAGCCTTATCCCTGTACCTTGCTTTGTCAAATTTTAATTTTTTCATTTATTCTTAACCGCCTTATATCCAAGACCTCTTACCGACTCAATGGAAAATTCATCCCAGCCCTCAAATCTTTTACGAAGCCTTCCAATATGTACAGTCACCGTTTCCCAGCCTGTTTCACAGTCAGCTCCCCAAATTTCATCCATAAGCTGAATTCTTGTAAAAATCTTATTCGGATAGGAAAGGAGCTTATATAAAAGCAAAAATTCCTTTTGCGGTAGCTCCTGCATTTCATCGCCCTTGGTAACAGTAAGCGAATCATAGTCAATTATAACATCGCCAACTACAATTCTATGCTCGCTTGCAATCTTAGCGCGTCTTAAAAGAGCTCTGATTCTTAATAGCATTTCTTCCTCATCAATAGGCTTAGTCATATAATCATCAGTGCCCACAATAAAGCCTCTGTGCTTATCCTGAGGCGATTGCTTAGCCGATACCATAAGTATAGGCAAATTGTTCTGACTCTCTCTTAATAGCTTTGTAAATTCATATCCGTCCATTTTCGGCATCATTATATCAAGCACAACCAAATCAATATGGTTTTTATCCATAGCCTCAAGCGCTTCATATCCGTTAGCTACGCAAATAGCCTTGTATCCCGCATTTTCTAAAACTGCCTTAAGCAGCATTCTTGTATTTTTATCGTCATCCGCCACAAGTATATTAAACATTTAAGTCTCCCCCAAAAAGTTATGTCTATTTGAATATACACTCCAAGCATAAATTTAATATAAACAAATTTTACCACACATTAGAGAAAAAATCAAATATAAATTAACTGTTAGCAATAAAAGGAAAAAGGCTCACTGTATATAACTTGACAAAAAAACGCAGCGGTGCTATAATAATTTTAATAAATTAGAGTAATATAAGGAGAACGATATATGAAGAAAAACATATTAAAGCTTTTATTTTTGATTGTAATCGTCATTAGCGCATTTGCGCTGTTTTCCTGTGCTTCCTATGAATACACAGTTAAATATTATAATGAAATGCCTGACGGTACATATGTGGAGCAGCATATAGAAAAGCAAACCACAAAAGACACAGTGCTGAATTTTCAACCGCCTGAAAAGGAGCATTACACTGTAAACCGCGAAAAAAGCAAGCTAACGGCAGATTTTTCCACACAAACTGATGTTGTAATCGAGGTTTACTATAATGCAAACCGCTATAATGTCACATTTGATATAGGAGAATTAAAGCTTGTAAGCGGTGATTTAACTCAATCCGTATTTTACGGACAGGGAGCGACAGCACCAACTGTAGAAAGCACAGATAAAGCAAAGCTTGTAAAATGGGATGTAGCTTTTGATAAGGTAGAAGGCGATATTACCGTAAAAGCAGTATGCGATACAAATGCAAAGGTAAATATTTACCACAAAATTGAAGGAGCTGACGGCAATTACGAAACAACCCTAAAGGACACTATCACAGTTGATGCAAGCAAGGGCGCATATACCTATGAACCGTCTGAGCTTAACCATTATACAGTTAATAACGGTGAAAGCATACTCACTTGTACACCAAGCATAAATAAAGAAGCTTCAATTACTGTTTGCTACGATAGAGCTATATATAATGTTAAGTTCCAAATCTCAGGGCTTGATCTTTCAAGCGGCGAGGTGGAGCAAAGCGTAAAATACGGAGATAAGGCAATAGCACCAATCCTATCTAATAACGATAAATGCGAATTTGTTAAATGGGATAAGGATATAACAAAGGCAATTGAAGGCGATACAGTGTTTACCGCAGAGGTCAATTCAGATGCGAAGGTAACTGTAAGCATTTACCGTGAAAATTCCAAGGGCGAATTTTTACTTTATGATACAATTGAATCCACACAGGATGCAAGATTAGGTAGCTATACATACAAAGCATCAGAGCAAGAGGGCTATACCTTTGATAAGGACAGCAGCACAGTCGAAGCAAATCTTGTTGTGAACGGAGAGTATGAGATAACCGTTTATTACAAAATTAATTGGTACAGTGTTAAGTTTAACATAAATGAGCTTGACTGCGTATCAGGCGAGTTAGAACAGAAAATAGCATACGGAGAGGGAGCTGTGGCACCACAGGTTGCAAACACCTCAAAATATGCATTCGTAAAATGGGATAAAGCGTTTGATACTATTACAGGCGATATAACAATTACCGCCGTAACAACCACTGACGCACCTGTTAAGATTATAATTTATAAGGAAAGCTTAAACGGAGAATACAGTCAGGATAGCGAAAAAACCGTATATGCAGATACATCTAAAAATGAATATACATATACACCGCCATCAGTTTCAAATCATACCTTGAATAACGAAAAAAGCACATTAACCGTTACACCTGATATTTTAAATATTCAGACAATATCTGTTTACTATGATTTAGCAAGATTAAAGGTTACATTTAATATAGGAAGCCTCGACCATATTGGAGGTGGCGACCTTGTTCAATATGTACCGTACGGTGGCTCAGCGGTAGCTCCGGAGGTTAGCGGAACAAGAACAGCAGCATTTAAAAATTGGAATAAATCATTCAATAAAATAACTGCAGAAACAACAGTAAACGCAGTAACAACCAGTGACGCAACCGTAAAGATTGTATATTATCTTGAAAGTCTTGAGGGCGGATATGTTGAGGGCGAAACCAAAGCATTAACAGTATCAGCATTACCTGAAACCTATACGCACGCACCAATGGCTAAAACAGGATATACAATTAATAATACCTATGGTAATAGCTCTTGCCCGCTTTATGCAGGCAGGGAGGAAGTAATCAATATTTACTACGACCTAAAGCGATATACAGTAACCTTTGTTTATGAGGGACTTACATTATCAAGCGGAGACGCAGTGCAAACGGTTGCACACGGAGGCTCAGCAATCGCTCCAATATTAACCAACTCACTTACTGTTGTATTTGATAGATGGGATAAGAGCTTCGATAATATAACCTCAAATTTAACAGTTACCGCAATAAGTGAGCATTATACTCCAATCTATACACGAACAGACCTTGAACGCATTGAGTTAGACTTAGGTGCAAACTACATTTTAGCCGATGACATCAATTTAAATAGCGGACTTTGGACACCTCTTGGCACATTTACAGGAAAGCTTTTAGGTAACGGGCATATAATCACCGGTGTTCATTTTTCGGGCCAAAATGAGGTGGGCTTATTCTCTAATAATAAAGGAATTATCGACGGCGTAACCTTAAAGGATTGTTCAGTGCAAGCATCAATTACTAACAGTAATAGCTGGATGATTTTAAGCTCGTTTTTGGCATATAAGAACAACGGAACAATTAAAAACTGTCGCATTATCGGTGCAAATAGCTTTAGCTATGCGTTTAAATGCTCACAGGAAATAGGCTGCTATTCCGATGCTGCATTTACTCACTTTAATTGGACAAATAACTTCCGTGCAGGTGCATATTCCTGCTATAACAACGGAGTGATAGAGAATAGCACTATTGAAGGCACATTAAATTTCAGTATTTCTGCCGATATCTATTATAAGTTTAATACTTGGCTATACACAAATGTAGGCTCAGGTAGCTTTACAATCAATGCAAACGGACAGTTTGGCGGCTTCTGCGCAGAGAACAACGGTGATATACTGCAATGCAGAAGCACAGCTGCAATTAAATCATATAGCTATGCAAAATCTGTTTCTGAAACAGGCGGAAGCGGAAGAAATGATGTCTATGCATATACAAATGTTACATTTGGCACAATAGCTGCAATTAACAATGACACTATTGACCGTTGTGAAACATTAGTAGGCATATTGGACAGTAGCTCAGTAAGCACCAACTGCAGTGAAGCCCATGCCAGAAATAATGTAACCACAGACAGCGCACAGTATAAAACACTTGTTGGCGAAAATAAGGGAAGCATTACCGCAAGCGTAGCAACCACAAGCTGATTTGAAATTTACTGTAAAATCTAAAGATAATGCACTCTAAGCAAAGCTTGGAGTGCATTTTTATATTTTGAAAACAAAAGGGCTATTGCTTAACACAATAGCCCCTTGAATTTTAAATATATCAGCCTTAAATTAAAGCGCGTCTTTTCTTGAAAGGTTAGCGCGGCCCTTTTCGTCAATTCCTAAGAACTTAACAGGGAACTCATCACCAACATTGCAAACATCCTCAACCTTTTCGGTTCTTTCCTTTGCAAGCTTAGAGATGTGAACAAGGCCCTCTCTGCCCGGAGCATACTCGACGAATGCGCCGATAGGAATAATTCTTGTAACCTTTGAGTTGTAAATTGCGCCAACCTCTGGCTCAAATACGATACCCGCAATAATTTCTCTTGCAGCCTCAATTGACTTTTTGTCAATTGCTGAGATAAAGACGCTTCCGTCATCCTCAATATCAATCTTAGCGCCTGTGTCAGCAACAATCTTTTGGATAACCTTTCCGCCTGAACCGATAACCTCACGGATCTTGTCAGGATTAATCTTCATTGATACCATCTTTGGAGCGTAGTCAGAAACCTCTTTTCTTGGAGCAGGAATAGCCTTTAAGATAACCTCATCAATGATTTGGTCACGGCCTGCGTGTGTCTGCTCAAATGCTCTCTTAATGATTTCAGGTGTAAGGCCGTCAATCTTTAAGTCCATTTGGATAGATGTAATACCCTTATGTGTACCTGCTACCTTAAA
>JAFQAM010000145.1 GCA_017416885.1 Clostridia bacterium
AAAGATCCCCTCCTAATTTGTTAATCATCTTAAAAGTGGCCGTCAAATTCTTATTTATCTATAAATCAATTATGCCACTGTGGCATAACACACAAATATTTTCAAATCAATGAAAAGCTCAACTTATAAAAGTCGAGCTTTGGTTTTATTAGTTGTTAGCAAACCATTCCTCAGCCTTAGCCTTTGAAAGTCTCTTGATATCCTCTTTTGTGTACTTAGACTCAGCGCCGCCGTTTGTGTAAAGGAAATAGTTGCCTTCCTTTGTTACATAAAGTGTTTCCTCATAGCCGTCATTGTCGCCAAAAGCACCGTATGTAACCTTCTTTACGATTTCAGAAGCATCTGTATCGTATGTTTTTTTACAAATAATCTTTACCATAATAAAATCTCCTTTTAAATTTTTTCGTAAAAATAATACCATATAATAAGCAATTTGTCAACATACAATTTTTGTAAACGCAAAATTTAAACATAACAATGATTATCTATTGAAATTTTATGCCGAATTTGATATAATATTAAAGATTTTAAAACAAATGGAGATAAAAATGGAAAGAGAAAAATTAGGTAGTCGCTTGGGCTTTATTTTATTAAGCGCGGGCTGCGCTATCGGTATAGGAAATGTATGGAAGTTTCCGTATATCACAGGAGCAAACGGCGGTGGAATTTTTGTACTGTTTTATTTGCTTTTCTTGGTTATTATGGGAATTCCTGTTTTATCAATGGAATTTTCAATGGGCAGAGGCGCGCAGAGCAGCCCTGTAAGAATGTACCATAAGCTCACAACAAAAAAAGCTTGGCGCGCGCACGGTTATGCAACATTAGTCGGCAACATCATTCTTATGATGTTCTATACCTCGGTAACAGGCTGGATGCTGCAATATTTTGTATATATGCTTAGCGGTAAATTTGATACCGTACCTGAGAATGTAACGCAAACAGAATATGTATCAGGCGTATTTGCAGATATGCTTTCAAATCCTTGGATGCTGATTCTCTTTATGGGAATTGTAGTAGCTGTTGGCTTCCTTGTATGCTCATTTAATATGCAAAAGGGACTTGAAAAGGTAACAAAGGTAATGATGATCGCTTTACTCGGCTTAATCATCGTTTTAGCAATCCATAGCTTCACGCTTGACGGAGCAAGGGAGGGACTTAAATTCTATCTGCTTCCAAGCGTAGATAAGGTTAAAGAGGTAGGACTTATAAATGTAATAGTTGCAGCAATGAACCAATCCTTCTTTACACTTAGCTTAGGTATAGGCGCAATGGCTATTTTCGGTAGCTTTATCGGTAAGGAGCGCTCACTTTTAGGAGAGGGAATAAGCGTTGCTTCCCTTGATACATTTGTGGCAATCACCTCAGGACTTATTATTTTCCCTGCCTGCTTTACCTACAATGTAGATGTAGGCGCAGGACCGAACCTTATTTTTGTTACACTCCCTCATGTGTTTATGAATATGGCAGGCGGAAGAATTTGGGGAACGCTTTTCTTCCTCTTTATGTCCTTTGCCGCATTATCCACAATCTTTGCGGTTTTCCAAAATATCCTGTCCTGTGTGCAGGAATTAACTAATTTCAGCAAAATAAAAACCTGTATCTTATGCGGAATAGGAATGTTCATTCTTTCAATTCCCTGTGTCCTCGGCTTTAATGTGTGGTCAGGCTTTGCGCCATTTGGACAGGGAACAGGCATACTTGACTTAGAGGACTATATAGTAAGCAATATTCTGTTGCCAATCGGCTCTCTTGTAATAGTAATATTCTGTACGCAGAAATTCGGTTGGGGCTTTAATAATTATATGGACGAGGCAAATCAGGGTAAGGGCGCCAAGGTCCAAAAATGGATGCGCTTTTATCTGACCTATATCCTGCCTGTAATTATCGGCATCATCGCGGTTATTAGTATTGTGACTCCCTTTATTTAGTGGCGAAGCCACAGCTAAATTCGCTTACGCGAGCTAAATTGGGAAATCCCAGCTGAATTCCTAACGGAGCTAAATTCGGCGCGCCGAGCTATAAAGCGAATTTAATTTAGCTTTACGAAGTAAAATTTAGCTACGAAGTAATTTAGCTTTGCGAAGCAAAATTTAGCTTAAATACAACCAAAAACGGAAGGCTCTCGCCTTCCGTTTTGTATTTTAACTGTCTGAATGCTGACAGCTAACCGCTAACTGCTCAAATTCCTCTTTCGTAAAAAGAATTTGCACAGCCTGAAGCATAGCGTTAGCGCTCATATTTAAAGGGAAATTCAGCTTTTTCAGCACCTTTTCGCGAAGCGATTTGCTGTCATCTCTACCGCTGAGCCCAAGAGCATAAAAGTCCGCCTTTGTAATTTCACTGGGCTCTTTTTCCGTGCCCTCATCACTGTACGGCAAAAGCATTTCTCTTAGCTTGTCCGCATCAATTCCCTCAACACCTAAAATGCCTTCCTTAGAGGGGGTGATTTTTCTTTTTTCCTTGCCCTCAATCCTTGGAATATATAGATTTATAAGCTTGTCCGAGGGGATAGCGGTTTTTATATGTGACCTTATAAGATGCCCGCCGCCGTCGGAATCCGTAAGCAAAATAATTTTATCCTTTTTTGCAATCTGACGGATAAGACTTAATTTTTCCTTGTTGTTAAAAATTCCAAAGCCGTCAGTAGTAATAATCTTAGCCGAAAAAAGACTGCTAAGCTTTATTTTATCATATTTTCCCTCAACTATAATTGGATATTTAATAACCATATCTCACCTACAAAAAAGCACGCAAAGAGAGGAAATAAGGTTTTCAACGGCAATATATGAAACTAAATTTGAACAGGATTTAGATTTCACATCAGCCTCTCTGCATAGCTCAACTGCGCGGCTTAATTTTTTAGGATTAACACCGGAAATCGCAGTAATATATTTGCCCACCTTAAACTCGTGAATGTTAAGCGCTTTTGAAATCTGCGTTTTGTTCATACCTGATGTAAAATGAACACTGACAAGATACATTTCCATATATAAACGAATAACCGAAGCTAAAATAGCAAAGGGTGGCTCGTGCGAAGCTTTTTGACGGCGAAGTGTTTCAAAAACCAACTCCTTGTTTTTGTCAAGCAACGCATTAGTGAGCCTGAAATCATCATACTCAACGGTTTTACAGCACACATTTTCAATATCATTAATTGAAACCGATGCTAAATTATTCATTTTAGCATAAGCGCAAAGCTTTTCAATCTCATTTGTTAGCGCCCACATATCGTGGCCGCAAATTTCAACCATCTTATCGCAAAGCGAAGCATCAATACCTATATCATTGCTTGAAAAATGCTTTAATATCCAGGAGCGAAGCCTTGCGGGAGCAGGAAAGTCAAGCTGCACCATAGTAAGATATTTTGACATCATCTTGTATAGCTCGCTCGGAGCTTTCGGAAGCCTGCCTGCATTGAAATAATCGGAGTCAGCTCTTATTATAAGCACAGTATGTGACGAATTTTCCTCAACGGTCATAAGCGCTTCCTCAAGGTCCTTGATTTCATCCTTTTTTAAGGAATTGAAATTCACGCCGCGCACCTCAATCAGCTTCTTTTCCGACATCATAGGAAGCGTAGCAATTGCATTCATAAGCCCCATAGGAGTAAAATCCTCGCCGTAAATTACAATATGGTTAAATTCATCAAACATTCCGTCAAGCACATTCTTTCGCGCTTCCTTGGAGTAGCTGAACTTTAAATAGTCCTCATCCCCATAAAGCACATATCCGCCATTCAAGCTTTTAAGCTCCTGTCTGAATTCAGCCTCTGTCATATTTTTTGAGTTTCCATTCTTAATATAGTTTTTTGAGCGCACGCGCCCTTGATTTCAATTATATAAACTATTTCAAGATAGCCGTCCTCGATTAATCGGTTGTCAACAAGTCTTGTATAAACGCAAATTTCAAACGGCATAATGCCTGTGTTGTACACACAAATATCGCGCTTGCCCTCGCTGAAAAACATAGTAGAGGAAACCTCACCGCTTCTTGCGAGAGAAATTTCCTTAGGCGCATCAATATGGAAAGCCAACTCGGTTTTTACACCTTCCATTCCACTCGCCTCGCTCTCCTCATAGGAAAGAGTATATTTCCCTCTTTCAAGAGAGATTTCTCCCTCTAAAATGGTTTCAATAGTTCCGCTTTCGTCCATATCGGAAAAGCTATCGGTAATACTAAGCTCCTCTGCCATTCTTTCAAAGATAGATTTGCCCTTGTAGTCCGTTTGTATGGTAGTAATTTTAATTCCTGCTTTCATATATTTGTCCTTGTCTTATTTTATAATTAATTCGGGCTGCTTAACACTTACACGACAGCCTGCGTCAACGCTTTCTGTAATAAATGAG
>JAFQAM010000146.1 GCA_017416885.1 Clostridia bacterium
GCTCATTTTTACCTCTTAAAAATCAGATTATATTATATCTAAATAATTTTAACATATTTTAATAAAATAATCAAGTTATTTATATTATATATTTTAGGATTTTTTGTTGAAATTTCTATTATTTGGTATCTTGATTTTTTATTTATCATATGATATAATGAGTGTACAACGAAAAAGGTTGTTATTTTTTTGAAAGGAGCTATACTATGGCAAATCAATCATTAACCGCTCAATACGAAGCACTTCCAAAGATCGTTAAGGTTCTTCTTCAGCTTTTCCTTGGCGCAGTAGTTGGTGGTATTTATCGTATCGTTCGTTTCCTTGAAACAAAGAATGTTGTTACTCTTGTTGTTGGCATTCTTGTTCTCTGCACAGGTATTGGTAACCTCATCGCTTGGATTGTTGACCTTGTTACAGAAATCACAAGCAATAAAATTACAGTTTTAGCTGACTAATTTACATAAAATGCTTCTCAAAAGAGGAGCATTTTTGTTTTAGAAAATAAAAAACGGCATAATGCCGTTTTTTTATTCTTGGGAGTCAATTAAATCGTCGTAGATTTTGAAAACATCGTCGATGATTTTCTCGTCGGTTACTAACATTAAGTATTCTTGGTTTATTTCCTCGTTTAATTCGATTGAGAAAACAAGCCCTTCGTTTTCTCCAAGTCCCTCAATTGGTTTAACTGGGGCTAAAATTGCATAGGTTTTTTCATTTATAGGAATAAGCGCGATTTGTTCAAATGCAATTTCCTCTCCCTTTTCGTTAAAAAGGATAATTGGATCGCAGTTTTCATCATCAAAGAGGGCATCAATTGGGTTTTGGTATTCGTTATTCATAATTTTATCCTTTCTTTGTTTTCAAAATTTTGTTTTCAAAAGCAATGTGCGAAGCGTGTGTCTTGATTTATAAATTTCTTAGTCAAAATATAAAATGCCTTATTAAAGTAAAAATCGGCAATTCTCTTTCTGAGACTTGCCGATTTGGTGCGAGAAACGGGACTTGAACCCGTACGGTTGCCCACACGCCCCTCAAACGTGCGCGTCTGCCGATTCCGCCACTCTCGCATATATATTTGCTTGGCTCTCAACCTTGCTTGACTATTATACTAAAACAATTTGCATTTGTCAAGTCCTTTTTTAAAATTTTTTCATATTTTTTAATATATCTGATTTTTAAGATTATAACGCTTCACAATTTGTTAAAGTTTTATTGCAAATTCTTTTGATTTGTGGTATTATATCAGTGTATGTAATATTTTAAGGAAGGCTTTAATGATGAAAAAAGACTTAAAGGCCAGATTAATAAATAGAAAAATAAAAAAGCCGAATAAGCTTCTTATGACGGTTGTTATGTGGCTGCTCGGTATTTTGAATAGAAAATATAAGGTTAATTTCAGCTACGATTATGACAGTAAGATGTTAGAGGGCGCGCCGACTATTTTGCTCTCCTCTCATGCATCGAGGCTTGAATTCATATATACACTTTACGGATTTAGGCGTAAGGATATAAATATGGTTTGCGGATATCAGAACATATTGCAAAGGGGAATATACGGCTTCTTTATTAAATTGGGCGTTATTTCAAAATATTTATATCAGCCTGACCTTATTTGTGTAAAAAAGATGCTTCAGGTTTTGAAGCGAAACGGCGCACTTGGAATTTTTCCTGAGGGAATACAGTCTACAAGCGGCAGTGTACATCCTATAAATCCCGCAACTGCGCACTTTATTAAAAGAAGCCGCGCTAATATTGTGGTGGCTACATCAAACGGCGCGTATTTAGCGACAAACAGATATTCGTCTGACAGAAAAAAAGGATATATCGGTATTAAGTATTCCTTGCTCTTTACTCCCGAAATGTTAGACACACTTGATGAGGAGCAAATTTACAGAATGATGCTTGAAAAAATCAAGTATAATGATTTCGAGTTTAACAAGGTGGCGCGAAATAAATATATAGGCAAAAAGCCCAATGCTTACGGCATTGACAA